>JBDHZT010000009.1:0-57781 GCA_039811985.1 Nocardioidaceae bacterium
GTCGCCGACCTGCGCCGCGATCCCGAGGAGAAGGTCACCGACGTCGTCGAAGCCGTCACCGGTGAGACGACGACGCCGTCTCCGCCGTACCGGAAGGTCTCCACGAGGTCGTCGACACAGACCTCCTCTCCAAAGCCCCCAGGAACCTCGACCCCGCGCACGGGACTGTGGCTGGCGATCGGCGGCATCGTCGTGACGATCTTCGTCGGGCTGACCGTCGCCCTGCCGATCTGGCTGACCACCCGTGGCAGCGACGGTGTCGCCCAGGGGCCGTTGGGGCTGGGCCGCGAGGTCAGCCTGCTGACCCCTGAGGGCTACGACATCTTCCTCGACGCGCTGGAGGAGAAGACCGGCTCCTACGAGGCGTTCTCGGTCGTCATCTACCCCGGGTACGCCGTCGTCGACGTCCCCGTGGACAGCACCTCCCAGAGGAAGTTCGGGTGGTACTTCAACGGCGATTGGAGGGAGTCGGCAGGAGCCGGCACCTCCAATGACGAGCGGTTCTCCGCCGACCAGATTGACGGCGATGTCGTCGCAAGAGGAATCAAACGGGCGAAGGCCAGGGTGGAAGAGCCGACCAACTGGTACGTCATCGTCGAGGCGCCGAACCCAGACAGAGACAACGCCTGTGTCGCGGCCTATGCGTCCAACAAGTTCAGCGAGTCCTCGTATGTCCTTCTGCGCTGCGACGGCTCTGTGATCGAACAGCGTTGATCCAGCCCCCGATCCGTTCCCAGCCCTTGAACCTTAGTCTCTTGTCAGATTGACTATCATTCAGAGGTGCACCGGCTCGGGCCCGTGCACTCCCGACGGTGATGGAGCCCACCGAGGCCGACTGGCCTGAACCGCAGACGCCGATGGCACCTGTGACCAGACAGGTGTGCCTCCATGACGACTGCCGCGACCATGACGCGTCCCGCCCCTACCTTCAGTCTGCTGTTCGGCCGCGACCGTCCTGCCGATGTGGACAACACACCGGAGACAGAAGCCATCCGGGACCTCCATCTGGACAAGGTCTTCGAGGCGGCCTGCGGGGTGGAGGACCCCAACGACCTGATCCCGCTGTGCCGCTACCTGTTGCAGGACGAGGCGCTGATCGCCCAGCGTCAGGCGGTCTTCCGGGACCTGGCCCGACCCGAGGTCCACCAACCGATGACGGCATTCAGCGAGGCCATGGACGCGGTTCTCGACCTGCTCAGGCCACGCAAGCCTCGACCCCCGGTCGTCCAAAGTCACCGGATGCGGATCGCTGCGGCAGAGTCCTACTGCGCGGCGCTGCGGGCACTGACCGCGAGTCTGCACGAAGTCGAACCTGACGGCATCCTCCTGCAGGAACTGCTCAGACTCCTCGACCAGATCATCGGATCGGCCGAGTTCGAGGACCTCGAGTCAGCCACCGCCGAACTGCAGCACCGCCTGCGGGAGCTGAGGTTCGTCGTCCACCTCTCGGGGCCTCGGATCACGGTGGGCACCTTCGACGACGAACCCAACTACGAGAGTGAGGTCGTCGACCTGTTCGCCCCGTTCCATGTCGAGGAGCCGACTCGACCGAAGGCGCCACCACGCAAGCACGTCCGACCTCGACCGTCGACCGACTCGGTGCGGCAACGCATCATTCGACTGGTCGTCGAGCTGCACGAGCCACTGTTCGCCGACCTGGCCGGCTATGCGGAGCGGTATCGCGACTTCATCGACCCGACCATCGCGCTGGCCCACCGGGAGCTGCACTTCTACCTGGCCTTCGGCGACTTGATGGAGCGGCTCCGCGACCATGGATGTCCGACCGGCCTCCCCACGCTGCGACGCACTCCAGGCCTGATCGCGGACGGCCTGTTCGACGTCGCTCTCGCCCTGCGCGGCATCGATGGGGTCCGGGACGAGAGCGGGATCGTGGCGAACTCGATCACGCTGACACCTGCCGAACGGCTGGTTGTCATCACCGGACCCAACCAGGGCGGCAAGACGACCTTCTCAAGGGCAGTCGGGCAGGTGCACCACCTCGCAGGCATCGGCTGCCCGGTCCCCGGGTCGCGGGTCGACCTCTGGCCGGCCGCGGAGATCCTCACCCAGTTCGAGCGGGCCGAGCAGGGCCATCAGGTGGGCAAGCTCGAGGACGATCTCCTGCGGATCCAGCGTCTCCTGGGGAGTGCCGGGCCCCGCAGCGTCGTCGTACTGAATGAGATCTTCAGCTCGACCGCGAGTGATGACGCGGCCGAGCTTGGTCGCTTCGTGCTGGCCGAGCTGCGCCGCTGCGGTGCGCTCTGCGTCTACGTCACGTTCCTCGACGAGCTCTCCACGTTCGACGACGACACGGTGAGCCTGGTCGCTCAGGTGGATCCGCACGATCCGGCACATCGCACGTTCGTCGTCCAACGGACTGCTGCGAACGGTCGAGCGTACGCCGAGGCCGTGGCGGTGGCGCACGGACTCGACCCAGCGACGCTGAGGGGGCGAGTGGCATGAGGGTCCGGTTGATGTCCCCTGACGCCGACTTCGACGCGGCAACGGAGTTGCCGGCGCAGACCACTGACCTGCTCCAAGACCTGCAGCTGGACCTGCTCTTGGACACCATGGCGGCGGGGGACGACCAGCAGCGCCAGGTGGCGCTGACCGCGTTGCTGCTCGGAGCCGCCGATGTCGACCAGGCGCGATACCGACACGAGGTCCTGCGCGACTGCGAGGAGAACCGCACCGTGATCGAGGAGTTGTTCGACCTGTGTGGAGCGGCGATCAAGGATCGGCAAGGCGTCTACCACTCGATCCTCTCCGACCGCGCGGAGGCACGGCTCCACGGCGCCGTCTCCGTGCTAGGGCTGATGGTGCCCAGGCTGCGCATGCTGCGACAGATCAGTGACAGGCACGCCGCGGAGTTTGCCTCGACCGGCTTCCGGGAGCTCTTCGGCCGGATCGCAAAGGTCCTTGATGAGGAGTACCTCGACCGGGTCTCTGCCAACCTCGACCGACTCCGGTTCAAGTCCGGGCTTCTCCTCAGCGCGGAACTGGGGGAGAGCAACACCAGCAGTGGATTCGTGGTCCGCACCCCGCATCGACACAACCGGCGGTGGTACCGCAAGCTCCCCGTGAAGCCACCTACGCGGCACCTCGACATCCCCGAGCGTGACATGGCCGGCTTCCAAGCCCTGGGCGAACTGCGCGACCAGGTGCTCGCCGAAGCGTCGCTCGCCGTCTCGACGGCATCGGAGGAGGTGGTCGGCTTCTTCATCCGGCTGCGGACCGAGCTGATGTTCTTCCGCGGTTGCCTCACCCTCAAAGAGACGCTCGCGGCTCACCGTTGCCCGATGACGCTGCCGTCGTTCGTCGAGTCCGGCCGGGCCTGGGAGATCGACGGCTTGTACGACGCCTCGCTCGCCCTCGACGGCTATCTCGTGGTCTCCTCGGAGCTCGATGCCGGGGCATCGCTGCTGACGGTGGTGACCGGTGCGAACCGTGGTGGGAAGTCCACCTTCCTGCGGGCGACCGGCATCGCTGCCCTGCTGGCGCGGGCTGGCTGCTTCGTCCCGGCCAGCCACATGTGTGCCGAGCTCCCAGGTGAGGTGCACACCCACTTCTTGAGGGAGGAGGACACCAAGCTGCAGTCGGGGAAGCTCGACGAGGAGCTGGCGCGGCTCTCGGTGACTGTCGACCGGCTCCGACCAGGTGCGTTGTTGCTGTGCAACGAGTCCTTCTCCTCCACCAACGAGCGAGAGGGGGGTCAGGTCGGTGCCGGAGTGCTCGAGGTGCTGGTCGATGCCGGTGTCCGGGTCGTCGTGGTCACCCATCTGTTCGAGCTCGCCCAACTGCTCTGGCACGGCCCGCGACCGGCGACGTTCCTGCGCGCGGACCTGGACGCGGAGGGGCATCCGACGTTCCGCATCGTTCCGGGAGCGCCCGAGTCCACCAGCCACGCCAACGTCGTCTTCCAGCGCGTGTTCGGGCGATCGCTCGGCAGCGGGTCGACCCTGGTGACCGTCGGTGCCGATATGCTGGACGACGCGGCGGTGGGGCTCGCCGACAACTGCGATGGTCGCCAACGGTCCCTACCTGAATCAGGTAGGTGACCCATGATGACTCCGTCGACGACTTGGAATGTCGGTGGTGATGATCGGCCCACGTCGGCAGCGATGATGTCCGCCTCGATGGCCGGACCCACCAACGGACTGGTCTATCTCGTGCGGCATGGTCGCACGGCATTGAACGCCGACGGCCGACTGCGCGGCCACCTGGACCCGCCGTTGGACGAGGTGGGTCTCGCCGAGGTGGCCGACCTCGCACATGCCTTCGCGAGCCTGGTCGAGCGTCCCTGCCGGGTCGTGGCCGGCCCGTTGGCGCGCACGCGGCAGACCGCGCAAGCGATCGCCGATCTGTGCGGCCTGTCGATCGAGGTCGAGCCGCGCCTGATCGACCGGGACTATGGGCCGTGGACCGGTGAAGTCACCGCGCGGCTCACGGCACGCTTCGGGGAGGCCCTCGAGGAGCTCCCCGAGGCGGAGTCGATCGAGGAGGTGGCTGCCCGCGGCCGTGAGGTGCTCGACGAGCAACGAGCGCTGCTCCGGCATGGGCCCGTGGTGCTGGTGGCGCACGACGCTGTCAATCGCCTGCTGCTCGCGGAGCTCGACGGGGAGACTGGCTCGTCGATCGACGGTGCGCCGAGGCGACTCGTTCCGCAGCGCACCGCGGCCTGGAACGCGATCGAGCCGGTCTCGTCAGGGTGGCGGGTGCTCGTGGAGAACGGCGGCGCGGCCGCCCTCCGTGTCTTCGGGTCCGAGGAGCACTAGTGGCGGGGCGTGTCCCCGACGACCTCGGCCGTGATCGGCGCCGACCCGCGGGCGGCGCGCGCCCGGGCCTGACCGCGTGGCGTTTCATCCTCGCTTTCGGGGTCGTCAGCCTGTTGATGGACTTCGTCTACGAGGGAGCCCGCTCGATCACCGGTCCGCTGCTCGCCAGCCTTGGCGCGTCGGGTCTGGTGATCGGTGTGGTCACCGGTGCCGGAGAGGCCGCGGCGTTGGGCCTGCGATTGATCTCGGGTCCGCTGGCCGACCGCACCCAGCGGTTCTGGGCCTGGACGATCGCCGGCTACGCGCTGACGGCAGTCACCGTCCCGCTGCTGGGCCTTGCCGGAGCGCTCTGGGTCGCCTCGACGCTGGTGATCGCCGAACGTGTCGGCAAGGCGATCCGGTCACCGGCCAAGGACACCCTGATCTCGCACGCCACCGCGGTCACCGGTCGGGGCAAGGGCTTCGCCGTCCACGAGATGATGGACCAGATCGGCGCGCTGGTCGGGCCGCTGGCCGTGGCAGCCGTGCTGGCAATCACCGATGACGACTACGCCCCGGCGCTCGGGATGCTCCTCGTGCCCGGGATCTCGGCCCTCGCTGTGCTGGCCTGGCTTCGCACCAGAGTGCCCGACCCGGGGCGGTATGAGCGAGAGGTGTCGTCACTCGGCCCCACCCTCTCTCCGGCGAACGGAACGGCGGGGGAGCTGCCGCGAGACTTCTGGGTCTATGCGAGCTTCTCGGCGATGACCATGGTCGGCTTCGCGACATTCGGGCTGCTGTCCTATCACCTGGTCGTCGATCACCTGACGCCCGTCGCTGTTGTCCCGGTGGTGTATGCCGCAGCAATGGCCGCCGACGCGGTGGGTGCCCTGGCGACGGGCTGGCTCTACGACCGCGTCGGCGCCGTGAGCCTGGTCAGCCTCCCAGTGCTAGCCGCGGCGACCCCGCTGCTCGCCTTCACCTCCAGCACGACACTGGCAGTGACGGGCGCGCTGGTGTGGGGAGCGGCGGTCGGCATCCAGGAGTCCACGCTGCGGGCGACCGTTGCAGACCTGGTGCCTGTCGGCCGACGTGCGACGGCCTATGGCGTGTTCGCAGGAGTGTTGGGCACGGCGGCCCTGCTCGGGGGCACGCTGACCGGAGCTCTCTACGACTACTCCATCTCGGTTCTCATCTGGGTGGTCCTCGGGATCCAGACGGCGGCGGTGCTGCTGCTTCTCGGGCTCCGGCGACCTGGTCGGTGAGGTGGGCCACGAGGCGGGCGTCTCGGGGCACGGATCGCGGTGGCTGGTGGTCGACCTGCGGGGTCTCGGTGAGCGTCCCGGCTGTGCGTTGCGCGTGCTCCTCGCGGGCGACGTCCTTCGCCGGCAACAGAACGCCACTGGAGCTGCTTCGACGTGGCTCTCGGTGGTCGGAGACGACCACAGGGTGTTGTCGCACTGGTGCGGCGTGGCAGGTCGCCTCGGGATCGGTGATCCGTCGGGGTGCGTCACTTTCGCAGTGCGATCCGCGGCCGCAGCGGAGTACGACGTCGGGTCTCCACTCGTGGCGATCGCACCCGCGGAGCGACGTCCCGAGATCGCGCCGATCCCTGCCGCGCGGACGCTGCACGTCGGCGGTCTCAAGCTTCCGAACATCGGACTGGGTGGCGACCCGATCGGAAGCGTGCTGGAGGGTCGGGATCCGCTCGCGGTTCGCCTCGCGCTGTTGCGGTTCCCTCTCGCGAGCCATGCCGTGCTCTCGACTGCCCGTCTTCGTCGGGCCGAGGAGTCGCTGCATCGATGGCGGGTGAAGGTGTCCGGCTGGGCTGATATGCCCGCAGCACCAGCACCATCGGAGCGAATCGTGGAGATGCGCCACGCGCTGGCGGCCGACCTGGACACGGCAGCGGTGCTGACGTCGCTCCATCGCATCGAACTCGACCTCCACTTGACGTCCGGAAGCAAGTTTGCGACGTTCAGCCAGGCGGATCGAGTGCTCGCGCTCGATCTTGGCCAGTTGGTGGGCAGGCTGCGTCGATAAGAACGTGCCCTGGGCGTCACGCGATGTCCAAGATCGCGCCGATCACCGCGACGGCCGTGCCGCCGATCAGCATCGCGATCAGCCACCGCACTCGATGACCCGAGAGGGCGGCTCCGAGCACCCATCCGACAATGCCGAGGAGTCCGATCGTGATCGCCAGGGTGACCCATGGGGGAGTCGGCAGGAGACTGCCCAGCAGCAACGGGATCACCGCGCCGATGAAACTGGCGGCACCGGTGATCACGGTGGCGAAGGCGGTGTCGGTGAGGATCTCGCGGCCCAGGTTGCTCGCGACCAAGCGGCCGGGCCCGGTCAGGTTCAGCTCGCGTGAGGCACGCACGAGGTGCGAGCGGGCCTCGGCGTAGTAGGCAACGAACATAGTGAAGGCCGCGGTCACGCAGGCAGCGGCGCCGACCCGGCAGGCGAATGCGAGGCTGAGGCGACCACCGGCCTGGTGCAGGATCGCGCCGGCCGCGAGCGCCAACGCGGTGAGAATGCCGTCGCTGATCCCCAACACCAAAGGGAGCACCGGCAACGTCCGCCGCCTGCGCTGCTTGAGCACCGTCACTGCTGGCTATCGCACGCGTGGCACGTGCTCGACGATGCGGCTGCCGGCGACGACCTCGTCGATGCTGTGCAGCACCGCTCCAGCGCGCTCGATCGTGCGGAAGAGGGCGTCGGTGTCGATGTTGTCGCCTTCGACGGTGACCACCGTGCCCACGGTCTCGATGTCGATCTCGTTGACGGTGACGTTGACCGCCTCGACACCCTGGACCGCTTCGATGGCCAAGGCCAGCGGGACCATCTCGGGCCGGTCGATGACCTTGTCCACATCGAGGGCGATTCGTCTGATGGGCATGTCGCTGCCACCTTTCATCTGTCTCACTTCTCACGTTCGGTCAGCGTGCGTCGCAGGCCGGCGAGTTCACCCAGTCGGTCGTCGAGGGCGGCGAGGTGGGCTGCCTGCTCCGCTGAGTCGTCACTCTCTAGGCGGGTTGCGGCGGTCAGGGCGTCGGCGAGACCTTCGTGGAGTTCGCGGAAGCGCGTGCCCATCTCCTGGGACTGCTCGCGCACGGCGGCCTCCAGCCGTCGTTGGAGGTCGGAGCGGGCGCGACCCACCTGCCGATCTACGAGCACCTCTGCCTCGGCGTACAGGCTTTGTTCGACGGTTCGGCGACGCCAGGGTGCCGGGAGCAGCCGACGGCTCTGCTCGACGAGCGCGGTGTTCCATCCCACGGCGGGAGAGAAGTCGAAGGAGAACCGGCCGACGTCGGGCACCGGCAGTGGTGTGATGACCGGGCGCAATCGAGCTCCGAGCAACCGCAGGGCTGAGGCGGCCACGGTGTCGGCGGCCTGGTCGAGAGCCGATTGCTGACGGGTCGCCAGGCCGTCCAGCGCTTGTTGCAGATCGCGGAGCCACTGGGTCCGCCATTGCTCGACCTCGGTCGCGATCAGCTCGGTCAACTCCGGTCGCACCGTTGACTCCAGATCGACGGTGGACGTCGAGGCGTGGGCGAGCAGAGCGGTCAGCCTGGCGCGGGTCTGGCTCGTCAACACCAGCACCTGCTGGGCAGCCTCGTCGTCGAGCCGCCGGCGAAGTCGGTCGCGCTCCCAGGAGGCCGAGGCCTGGGCCTGTTGGTCGCCGACGTCGACCTGGGCCAGCTCGGCCACGAACAGGTCGACGTCTCGCCGTCGGTCCTGCGCCACTGCTTCGACTGCGGCACGGGTCAGCCGGAGCCGGTCCGTGGTGGCCTCGAGCATGCGGTCGGCGGATCGCGCGATGCTCTCGGTCAGATCGTGCTGTCCGCGTGTGCGCAAGCGTGCCGTGATGGCCTCGAGGAGGGCCGCCACCCCGGACTCGGCGAAGCCGGAGTCGTCGCGAGCCATACGGGCGGCGAGCCCGTCGCGAGCGGAGCACACGAAGATGTCCTCTGCTCCGGTCACCTCGGTGACGAAGGAGCGCGCGTCGTCCAGCTCCTCCGGAGAGAGCCGGTCGGCCTTGTTGAGGACTACGAAGGTCGCTACCGAGCGCGCTCCCACGACCTCCAGCAGTTGTCGTTCGCTGTCGGAGATGGGTGGGTCGGCGGTGAGCACGAACACGGCCACATCCATGGCCGCCATCGCCTGCTGAGCGTGCTCGGTGTTGTGAGCGAACACTGAGCCGACTCCCGGGGTGTCCACCAGGACACAGCCCGAAAGAGGCAGGCCCTCGAGCACCACCTCGACCGACGTGACACCGCGCGTGTTGGTCGGGTTACTGCGCTCGGTCACGAAGTCCGCGAGCTCCTCGAGCGGATGTTCGACCTCACGACCATCGCAATGTCGGACGACGAGACGCTCCGGCAACCCCGCGACGACGGTGGTCGCGATCGCAGTGACCGGACGGACTCCCGAGGGCAGCACCTCGCGGCCCAGAAGGGCGTTGCCCAGCGTCGACTTGCCGCGCTTGGCCTCGCCGGTGAGCAGGATCCGCACTGTCGCCGCGGCGAGTCGGCGTCGAAGCTCGACGAGATCGGCAACGCCGCGCTCGTCGCTCCAGGCGGCGGCCTCGCGCAGCCGATCATCGAGGACCGATCGGTCGATGCCGAGCATCAGGGCAGCCTCCTACCGTCCAGGTAGGGACTGTTGGCGTCTCCGCGGTTGTCGGCGAGCCCCACCGCCGTCGGATGCCACGCTACCCGTCCGCGTGCGCCGGCTATCCGGGCGGTTGTCCTATACCCCGAGGGGGGGGTATCTTGATTCGATGTCTTTCCGGCACACGGGCGCCGTCGCAACAACAATCACGGTCGCCTTGGCGATGAGTTTACTTGTCGTGACGCAAGCGAACGCAGACCCTTGGGCGGCTGGGCCGCCGGATGGAGGTGCCCATCCGGACGGTGCGAGTCACAGCTATTGCTGGGGGGTTGAGGTTGACGGCGGAGTCAATGCTGACATTTTTGACAATGTCGATTCTGCCGAGATTGTTTCGTTGCAAACAATGACCGATGCCACGGTGCTCTATAAGGATGATTGCGTATATACCGGCGATAGTGAGACAGATGTGGTCTGGCTCACCAGGAACTTACCCGGAACGAGGCGCGGCGAGACGTTCTGTGATTCATTTCATCTGAACGGGAACTGCGACCAGTTCTATTCAGCACTGGATCTCGCCCAGATCGCCCAGGGGTCATCCAATGAATTGGATGAGACAAAGACCGCATGTCACGAACTCGGCCACACGGTGGGTCTCACGCACCATGACGAGACAAAGTGGAAATGTATGATGAGCGGCGAACCTCCCAACGCAAAGCCGCGCTGGAAGTACTATTCAGATCATCACGTCGGTCACATTGACGACTGGTTCTAGTTTCTCACATGGGAGGGGCAGCCATGGCGTTGAGCGGACAAAGCACAGACCTCGATGAGGCGATTGTGAAGTCAACGAAGATTCGGTTTCCGTGGACTAGTTCGCTGGCGGCCGTGTTGTTGATGTTGTTCGTGCCACTGCTGGCCGGCTGCGGCGACAACAGCAGGGTAGAGGTGACGTCGAGTAGTGCTTTGGATCGCGGTGCCGCTATCGGTGCGCTGCGCGACTCCATCCACAGCGACTACGACCCCACGGAGTCTCCGGAGGCACAGCGTCAGGTCGTTGACGTGGCTGTCTTCGGCACGATTGAGAAGGTGTACTCAGGCGAGGTAGACATTGGATCTGAAGATGTCGGCATGGCCTTCATCGACGTCAAGGTCGCTGAGACGTGGAAGGGAGGTTCGCTCGATGCGGTGACTCTGATGACCCCATGGGCAGCGGACTCTCCGACTTCAGTCGATGAGCTAGCTTCTGGGCTGGCCCCTGGTACGAAGGTTGCACTGTTCGGATCGCCCACGTCATGGAGCCGGGCCGCAGAGGTCACACCGGGCTCCTTGGCGATCGAGGTGGCGACCGAGGGGTGCATGGTCGGAACGACTGGGGACTCCTTTGAGAATGTCTGGGCAGGCGAGTTGCGCTCGCCCGGCTGGGACGGTGTCTCGACCTTCACCGCTCTTCGTGCTGCGCTGGACTTGCCCGGTGAGTCTGGGTCAGGGTCGCCGGATGCTTGACCGCAGCGGGGTGGCTTGCTTCACTTGACGTGGCGATGGAGCTCGCCAGGCCTCCCGAGAGCGGGAGCCCGAACTGCGACCCGCTGATGGCTCCTGCTGACCAGGAGGTCGCAGGTGTCATTTCGTTCGCGCAGGTTGCCCGCTCCAGCATCGGATCCGCACCCGGGTGGTGACTCGCGGACCGGCAGAGATCCCGTCGGCCCGGTCGAGCCGATGTCTCCCGGCGAGGAGACGAGCACGTCGTCGACCTCGGCCGCCGACGAGTCCCTGGTAGAGCTGCGCTGCTCGGTCGTCGTCTCCAGGGGCGACCAGGTGCTGCTGTTGCACCGTCGTCGCAACCGAGTCGAGGAGTGGGTGCTCCCGGGTGGTCGGCCCCGGCCGGGGGAGGGCATGTTGTCGTGTGCACGACGAGAGGTCGCCGAGGAGACCGGCCTGGTGGTCAACCCCGATCGGTGTGCCTTCGTTGCCGACGTGATCGCGCCAGACGGCGACCGACGCCGCGTCGAGCTGGTCTTCCTGGCCAGGGTCGCCGCCAACAACGGCGACGCACTCGTCGGCGAGGACGGTGTCGAACCGGCGTGGGTCGACCTTCAGCAGGTCCGCGGCCTGGATCTGCGGCCGCCGGTGGCCGGCTTCTTGCCGGGTGCGGTGCGCGGGCAGGCTCAGACTGCGCCGTACCTCGGCAACCTCTGGCGGCCGCGCGACGTCGATGACCGCGACCGGTCGCGCTGGGTGGGTCAGTGATGAACATGTCATTGGCACCTTGGCTGATCCAGGTGGCGCAGGTCGGGACGATCGTCCTCGGGGCGCCCCTGGTGACCGGGGTCATCGCCCGGGTCGAGGCGATGCTGCAGGGCCGACACGGCCCTCGCGTTCTGCAGCCCTACTACGACCTCGCGAAGCTGCTCCGCAAAGAGGCGCTCGCACCAAGCGGCACCGGGCCGTTCTTCTGGATCGCACCGTTCGTGGCGATGGCGTGCTATCTCACGGTGCCGCTGTTGATCCCCGTGCTGACCACCTATGCACTCCCACTGGGATTCATGGGCGACATCCTCGGCGGCGGCTTCATCCTCGCTCTGGCCAGCTTCGTGGTCGCCGTCGCAGCCGCCGAGACTGGCGACAGCTATGCCCAGCTCGGCTCGAGCCGCGCCAAGACCTTCGGGGCGATCACCGAACCCGTCGTGTTGCTGGTGGTCTTCACGGTCGCGATCGTGACCACCACCGACTTGCCCTACGTGCTCGGCGCCACCGTGCGTAGCAGCCCTGACCAGATCGTTCGCCCCGCCCACCTGCTCGCCTCGGCGGCGCTCTTCATGGTGATCCTCTTCGAGACCGGAAGGATCCCGATCGAGACCCACACCGGCACCACCGAGTTCGGCATGATCGAGGAGGCTCGGCCGTTCGAGCACTCGGGTCCGCACTTCGCGGTGCTGCGGTGGGGGTCGATGGCCAAGCAGCTGATCTTGTTCACCCTCTTCCTCAACGTCTTCGTTGCACCGTGGGGGATGTCGTCCACCCGCGCGCTGGGCGATGTCCTCCTCGCGGTGGTGCTGTTGTTGGCCAAGGCCTGTGCCCTCGGCTGCGTCATCGCGGTGATCGATTGCTCGTTCGCGAAGCTGCGGCTGTTCAAGATCACCGAGTTCGTCGCGGCCGCCTTCCTGCTGGCCGTGCTCGCGATCTTCACCCTCTACCTCGGAGGTGGCTGAGATGGGGTGGCCGACATGAACGCCCAGAGTGTGCCGAGTGTCTTCGACGGCACCGCGAACACGATCGCCGTCGTAGTTCTGCTACTGGAGTTCTTGATGCTTCGCTCCGCGCTGTTGCGCGCCCAGGTGCGGTTGTACGCCGTGCAGTCGCTGGTGGTGAGCATCCTCGCCGTCGTGGTGGCCAGCGGTCGCGACGTTCCCGAGCTCTATGCGCTCGCCGCACTGTCGTTCGCACTCAAGGCGGTGATCGTGCCATGGCTGATCCTGCGCCTGATGCGCGATGCGTCCACCGAGATCGCCGGCAGTGGTGCTCTCGGCGTGGCCAGCGAGATCATGGTCGCCATCGTGGTGGCGGCCTACGCCTTCTTCACCGTCAGCCTCCTCGACATCCACTCCGACGTGCTGCCGGCGACGGCACTGAGCCTGTCGGTCGCCGTCGTCCTGGTGGCCTTCGTGCTGATCATCATGCGCCGTGACGTCGTCAGCCAAGCGGTCGGCTTCTTCTCCCTCGAGAACGGTGTGTCGATGGTCAGCCTGGTCGTCGCCGCGGGAATGCCGTTGATCTTGGAGGTGGCCTTCCTCTTCGACCTGCTGGTGGCCGTCGTGGTGTTCGGGGTCTTGATGCGGGTCCACCACGGCCGGACCCACTCGCTGTCCACCGCCGATCTGACCAGGTTGAGGGGCTGATCCGGATGCACGCCAGCACCGGGATCCTGTTGCTCGTCCTGGCAGTGCTTCCAGCGCTCTGCGCGTTGGCCTGCCTCGTGCTGCCGCACCGCGCCGCGGTGGCGACCACCGTCGTGGTCGGATTGGTCTGCCTAGCCGCCGCTGTCGGCCTGGTGCCGGCCGTGCTCGACGGCGTGGTCTCGATCGGGTTCCTGCGCGTCGATGCGCTGTCGGTGGTCTTCTTGCTCCCCACGGGCTTCCTCTACGCCGCGACCTCGGTCTTCGCGGTCGGCTACCTGGGTGACGAGGCCGCCCACGCCGCGCAGGCGGATGTGGCCGAGCAGCGACTCTTCCACCGCTACAGTCGGCTCTTCTTCGTGGGGATCAACGCCTTCGCATGGTCGATGTTCTGCGCACCCATGGCGGACGGGCTGGCGCTGTTGTGGATCGCTATCGAGGTCACCACGGTGGTCTCCGCGCTGCTGGTGGCGCTGGACAACACCGAGGGGGCGACCGAGGCCGCCTGGAAGTACGTGCTGATCGCCTCCTGCGGCCTGGGCATCGGCTTGCTCGCCACGATCGTCATGTACTACGCCGGAGCCCAGACGATGGGCCAGTCCTACGACCTGGCGTTCGAGCCCCTGGTCCGGCACGCGGAGCAGCTTCCCGCCACGCCGGTGCGGCTGGCGTTCGTGCTCGCCGTGGTCGGCTTCGGCACCAAGGTCGGCCTGGTGCCGATGCACACCTGGTTGCCGGACGCGCATGCCGAGGCGCCGACGCCGGTCTCAGCCCTCCTGTCCGGATCCCTACTGGCCGTGAGCTTCTATGCGATCCTGCGCTACTACGAGGTCGCGCGGATCACGGTCGGGGACGCCTTCCCGCAGCGAGTGCTGCTCGTCTTCGGCGTCGCCTCTCTGCTGCTGGCGGGGCTCAGTCTGCTCCACCAGGGTGACCTCAAGCGGCTGCTTGCCTACTCCAGCATCGAGCACATGGGCATCGTGGCCATCGGGGTCTCGTTCGGTGCCCCTCTCGCCCTGCTCGGCGTCCTCCTCCATGTGCTCGCGCACGCGGCTGCCAAGGGCAACGCGTTCATGTGCGCCGGTGTCATCGTGCGCAGCTATCAGACCAAGCAGCTCGGCTCGATCCGTGGAGTGCTGGAGCGGCTGCCGTGGACCGGCCCGGTCTTCCTCGCCTCGGTCCTGGCGCTGTGCGCCATGCCGCCGTTCGGCCTCTTCCGCAGCGAGTTCGCGATCGTCGCGGGTGGCATCGGAGCGGCCCGCACCGCGCCCGCCGCGATCTTGGTCGTCCTGGTCACCCTGGCCTTCCTGGGCCTGCTGGGAGCGCTCGTCCGGCCGGTGCTGACCACCCGGCCGGCAGGTCAGGAGGCCGATGTCCCAGCGACTGGCGACGGAGCGAGGCTCGGCGGCTGGATGGTGCTGCCGCCACTGGTGGGCATGGTCGTGCTGCTGGTCCTGGGCCTCCACCCGCCCGCCGAGCTGAGCCAACTGCTGCGCGGCGCCGCCGGCCAGCTGTCCGGGACGGTGAGCTGATGACCATGCCGCTTCCTGCCGGCCCGATCGGGTCGCCGCTGCCCGTGGCGCAGTGGGAGGAGATGATCGTGCGCCGGGTCGAGGCCGGGTCCCGTCTGGCCGGGCTGTATGGCACCGACGAGAACGGTGGGTGTCAGTTGACCGCCCTCCTCGTGGACGAACACCAGATCGAGGCGCTGCGGACCATCGTCGAGCCCGACCGCGACGGGGTGATCCGCTATCGCTCGCTGAGCAACCGGGTCACCGCCGCGTTCTGGTACGAGCGCGCTCTTCACGATCTGTCCGGAGTCGTTCCGGAGGGGCACCCACGCCTCGACCCACTCCTGCTCGACCGGGCCGGAACCTCGCCCGCGCCCCGTCCGGGCGCCCCGCTGGGCCTCGCCGAGAAGGCGATGCCGGCCGTGGGCGAGCGACCAGGCCCGGTCGACGTGTCGGGGTATGGCATGTTCACGCTGCCCCTGGGCCCGGTCCGATCCGGGGTGTTCGAGTCGATCGAGTTCCTCATCGAGACGCCTGGCGAGGGCATCCCGCACCTCAACGTTCGGCCGCACTACAAGCACCGGGGCATCGCCAAGCAGTTCGAAGGGCGCACCGCCCGCGACGGCGTTCTGATCGCCGAGCGAGTCGAGGGCATCAGCTCGGTGGCCCATGCCCTCGCGTTCTGTCATGCCGTCGAGATGATCGGTGGGATCGACGTGCCACGAGATGCCCGTCTGGTGCGCCTCGTCGTCGCCGAGCTCGAGCGGATGGCCAACCACCTCGACGTCACGATGCGGCTCACCGACGCGGCCGGCTTGGTCGTGGCCACGAGCCGGTTCGGTTGGCACAAGGAACGGGTGCTGCGACTGATGTCGGGTCTGTGCGGCAGCAGGTTCGGTCGGGGTGTGGTCACCGTCGGCGGCTTGACCAGGGAGTTCTCCGTGGATGTGCTCGCCTTCCGGGCGGAGCTGACCGACCTCGATCGCTTGATCGTCGCTGACATCCGGGCCTTGGAGGCCTCTGCGTCGTTCCTGGACCGCCTGCGGACCACCGGTCCGTTGCCGGTCAATGTCGCGAGGCGGCATGGCGCGCTGGGACCGATCGGACGTGCGAGCGACGTCGAGAACGACGTACGACGACACCGCCGCTACGACGGCTACCTCGACGTTGCACCCGTCCCGGACCCCCGCGATCTCGGCTTCGTCCCGGCCGGTGACGCGCTCGCCCGCAGCAGGGTTCGTTGGATCGAGCTGAGCACCTCGGTCGCGCTGATCCACCAGGCGCTCGAGCAGCTGACGACAGACGCCGCCGCGGCCAGCCAGGTCGACGACCTGGCCGATCGACTTGGCGGCGACGGTTTCGGCATCGGGTCGGCCGAGTCCGCCCAAGGCGAGGTGATCCACGCGGTCGAGATGGTGGACGGGGCGATCCGTCGTTGCTTCGCGCGCTCGGCGTCGCTGCACAACCTCGTCCTCTTCCACGACGTGTTCGCCGGCGACATCTTCACCGACCTGCCCTTCATCGAAGCCAGCTTCGGCATGGGCTATGCGGGGGTGGCGATGTGACCAGGCCTTCCAGCAACGACCCAGGAGGTCAGTGATGGCGCTGCCATGGGCCCTGCGCGGCCTACGCAACGGAGTCCTCACCAGCCGCTATCCACGGCGCTCGGACCCCTACTTCGACGACTTCCCCGCGACGATCGAGGTGCGTCATGACCACCACCCCGCCTACCGACACGCGGGCCCGGACTCTCAGGCAGCGCTGGACGCCCTCTGCCCGACCGGTGCGCTCCGTTCGCCCGACCACGCGGGAGCCGGCGTCACGGTCGACCGAGGCGCCTGCATCGGCTGCGGGTGGTGCGTCGCAGCCCGACCCGACACGTTCAGCTGGCGACCGGGCAGCGACACCGCGAGGCTGACCCGGCGGGCTTTGATCGCCCGTCACGATCTCGGGAGCGCCCGAGAGGTCGCGCAGGTCCGCGAGGAGCTGGCCAGGCGGGTGCGGGCGCTGAGGCGGTCGATCCACATCAGGCACGTCGACACCGGGTCGGACGGCAGTGACGAGTGGGAGGTGCAGGCCCTCCTCAACCCGGTGTACGACGTGCACCGGTTGGGAATCTTCTTCACCGCCAGCCCTCGGCACGCAGACATCTTGTTGGTCACCGGCATCGGTGCCGCGGGCATGCGGGCGCCCCTGCACCGCACCCGCGAGGCGATGCCGGACCCGGTCGTCGTGATCGCCGTCGGCACCGACGCGGTGAGCGGAGGACTCTTCGGTCGCGGCTATGCCACGTCGGGAGGCGTTTCCGGGCTGCTCGATGTCGATGTCTGGGTTCCTGGGTCACCGGCCTCGCCGTTCAGCATCCTGCACGGGATTCTGCTCGCTCTCGATCGGGTCGACTCATGATGCTCCTGCTCGCCTTCCTCGCCTGGGCTCTGGCCGGATCGATCGGGATCGTCGTCGGACGCCGCTGGCGCTGGGCCGCGCCGGTGGCCTGGGTGGCGAACGCGGTCGGCTGTGGGCTCGCGCTCGCGGCTGGCGTCCAGGCCCTCACCGACCGAGGCGGCCCCGTCCCGCTGGGCGTTCTCAGCAACCTCGGTCCGGGCCTCGGCTCCGGGCACCTCGAGCTGGACCGGTTGGGTGGACTGTTCGACGTGATCGCGATGGCCGTCGCCGTGCCGGCCTGCCTCGCCGGTCTGCGATCCACGCGAGCCGTTCGGACCGCGCCGCCTCCGCGCCTTGCGGCAGTCGTGTCCGGCACCTTGGCGTCCGTGGCCGTCATCGTCGCTGCCGACCACCTGTTCGTGCTGCTCTTCGGCTGGGAGGCGCTCACCGTCTGCTTCTTCCTGCTCACGGGCCTGGACCGTGGCAATCCGCAGGCTCCATCGTCCGCCCTGTCGGCGGCCAGCTTCGGCAAGCTCAGCGGCGCAGCCCTCCTGCTGGGTGGCCTGCTGGCGGCTTCGTCGGGTGGCGGCTTCGGCTATGCGGACCTCCGCGGCGCGCACGGCACCGTCGCCGGTGTCGCCTTCGCCTTGCTGCTCTTCGGCTTCGGGATCAAGGTCGGCGTGGTCCCGGTCCAGATCTGGCTGCCGCCGACCTACTCCACCGCGCCCGGTCCGGCCCGCGCGATCATGGCGGGCGCCGCGGTCAACGTCGGCTTCTACGGCATGTGGCGGTCGCTGGAGCTGCTCGGGCCCGCGCCGGCGTGGCTCGCGGTGATCGTGCTCGTGGTCGCCGGGATCACCGCCGTGCTGGGCATCGCCCACGCAGCCGTGCATCCCGATGCGCGTGGCCTGGTCGCCTGGTCGAGTGTCGAGAACGCGGGTGTCATCGGTGCGGGATACGGCGTCGCGCTGATCGGCTCCCAGGTCGGTGACGAGCGGCTGCTCGCCGCCGGGCTTGTGGCCGCCACCGCTCAGGTGATCGCCCATGCCATGGCCAAGAGCCTCCTGTTCGTTGCCGTCGGTGAGCTCGAGGAGCAGCGCGGCAGCACCGACCTGGACACCCTGCGCGACGTCGTACGCGGTCAACCGTGGGCGGGAGTGGGCCTGGTGGTCGGCGCACTGACGTTGGCCGGGCTGCCGCTGACCGCCGGATTCGCATCGGAGTGGCTCACGCTCGAATCGTTGATGCAGCAGTTCCGGATCGATCACCTCGGCATGCAGCTCGCGTCTGCGGTCGCCGGAGCGCTGATCGCCCTCTCGATCGGCATCGCGGGGGTCACCTTCGTGCGGCTGATCGCGCTGACCGCCTTCGGCGCCGGGGGAGCAGCGCCCCGGGTGCGCGAGCCGATCGGTCTCCGGATCGGCGTGCTGCTCCTGGCCGTCGGCTGTCTGGGTGCTGCCCTCGCGGCGCCGTGGGAGGTCGACCTGATCTCGGCCGGCATCCGTCCCCTCACGGGAGGCACCGCTGACCAGGCGCTGGCATCGCGGTGGGTCGTCCAACCTGTGTATGCCGAGTTCTCTTCGCTGTCGCCACCATGGCTCTGGCTGGTGATTCCCGGCTTCACGGTGGCCTTGATCGTCGTGGTCGCCGGCCTCTCGAGGCGCTGGCCCTGGCGGGTCCGTCGAGTGCCTGCCTGGTCGTCGGCCTCGCCCGGTGTGGACCGAGGAGTCGGCTACACCTCCTTCGGCTACGCCAACCCGATGCGCACCGTGTTGGCCAACCTCCTGCTGACCCGTCAGCAGCTGCAGGAGGTCTCGGTGGCCGAGCGTGAGGCGGCCTCCAGGATGGCCGAGGGCGGCACGCCCCGGACCTCGGAGCGGAGTCGACTGATCTATCAGGTCGACGTCGTGGAGGTCGTCGAGCGCTATCTCTACCAACCGTTGTACGCCGCTCTGCGCGCCGCGGCGTACCTCGCGACCCGCCTGCAGTCCGGGCGCCTGGACGCCTACATGACCTACCTGCTCCTCGTCCTGCTCGCCGTCATCGCCGTCGTGGCTGCTCTGGCGAGCTGACCCGCCGCTGTGGTGGCCCTGACCCATCTCCCGCGGTGCTGTGGTGGGTTGGGACCCGGTGTACGAGCCTCTTAGCCACCACAAGACCGCGGCAGACGCAAGAACACCGCGGCAGACACCCGCCCCGGCGCGAGGGCCGAGCAGCACCAGCGACCTCACGCCGTCGAGGCGGGACGGGCCCGATGGACCTCTACGGTGTCGAGCATGGCGAACCCGTGATCGAGGATCTCGCCGAGCTGCGGCAGGAACTCCCTGACCCGCTCAGCGGAGGGGTCGACGATGACGACCTCGCAGGGGAGACCACTGACGATGTCGGGGTCGACATCGGTGTGGATCACTCGGGCGCGACCGTAGCCTTCGATGCCCTGGAAGCGACTGGCGCCGGACAGCCCGGCACGGAGCGCACGCTGGATGATCTCGTCGGAGAGGGCGTGATGGTGCCATCGTGCATCGGCGTGGAGGAGCACGGTGAGCCGCGTCGCGGGGCCGGGTGACAGCGTCATTGGTCGCCCACCTTGCCGACGTAGTGCACGACCTCGACCGGTTCGAGGAAGACGATGCCCTCCTCCAAGACCTCCTCGATCTTGGGCAGGAACGCGCGGATCCGCTCCTCTGCGTCGACGATGAGGACCGCGCAGGGAAGGTCGCCGTTGAAGGAGAACAGCCGGGTGGTGTGGATGTGCTCGGACTTCCCGAAGCCCTCGTCGCCGTGGAAGACGCTCGCGCCGGCGAGGCCTGCTGCATGCGCGCGGTGCACGATCTCGCTGTAGACCGGCCTGTGGTGCCACCGGGCGTTCATCTTGAGATAGACGGTGAGTCGGATCGCCGATCCTGGGCCAAGAGTCATGGCGTCTCCTTCGGGGGGATGCGCGCGCCTACCAACAACGAGGTAGGGACTGTTGGCGACCTGTGCGTGACCACGAGTCGCGATTGTCGGCGAGCCCCACCGCCTTCGCTCTCACTCTAGCCCTCCTCGCACCGACGAGAGCAAGGCAGGCCGCCGTGTCCGATTCCCGCTAGTTTCAGTCGGTGGGGTGGGGCAGGATGAAGCCGTGACCACGACCATGGAGCGACTTGACCAGGAGTCGTGCTACCGCGCGGTGAAGGCCCGAGACCGGCGCTTCGACGGTGTCTTCTACACCGCCGTGCACACCACGGGGATCTACTGCCGACCCTCGTGTCCCGCGCGGACACCGGCGCAACACAACGTCAGCTTCTTCCCGACCGCCGCCGCTGCTCAAGCGGCCGGCTTCCGTGCCTGCAAGCGCTGTCTGCCCGACGCCACACCCGGCAGCCCGGACTGGGACGTCGCCGCCGATGCCGCCGGGCGGGCGATGCGACTGATCGCCGACGGTGTCGTGGACCGCGACGGCGTGGACGGCCTCGCCCGGGCGATCGGCTACACCCCGCGGCACCTGACCCGGCTGTTGAGCCAAGAGCTCGGCGCCGGTCCACTGGCGCTGGCCCGAGCCCGCCGCGCACAGACGGCGCGGGTGCTGATCGAGACAACCGACATGGGCTTCACCGACATCGCCTTCGCGGCCGGCTTCTCCAGCGTCCGCCAGTTCAACGACACCGTGCGCGAGGTGTACGCCGCCACGCCGACCGAGCTGCGTGGGCGCGGTGGTCGCCGCGGCCACCACGGAGAGCTCGTCATGCGCCTAGCCGTGCGGACGCCGTTCGCCGGGAGAGCACTCTGGGACTTCCTCGCGTCCCGGGCGGTTCCAGGCATCGAGGAGGTGGGCGAACAGTGGTATGCCCGCACCCTCGACCTGCCCCACGGACCCGGCACGGTCCGCATCGAGCTGTACGACGACGACCGGGTCGGCGAGGTCGCGTTGGTGCCGGCGACGTTCCGTCTCGCCGATCTGCGGGACACCGCAGCTGCCGTGGAACGGGTCCGGCGCCTGCTGGACGCTGACTGCGACCCGATCGCGGTCGACGATACTCTCGGTGACGACCCGATCCTTCGGGCCGGCTGCCGCCGCCACCCGGGGCTTCGGGTGCCCGGTCACGTGGACGGACCCGAGATCGCGGTCCGAGCGATCCTCGGCCAACAGGTCAGCGTCGCCGGTGCCCGCACCATCGCGGCGCGACTCGTGGCGACCCACGGTCGACCCCTGCCTGAACCGGTCGGCGGCCTCACCCATCTCTTCCCGGCACCGGATCGACTCGCCCAGCTCGACCCGACCGACCTGCCGATGCCCCGCGCTCGGGGTCGGGCGCTCATCGCGCTGGCGTCCGCGCTGACCAACGGTGAGCTCGCGCTCGACCGAGGCGCCGACCGGTCGATGGTGCGGGGCCAGCTTCTCGCGGTCCCCGGCATCGGCCCGTGGACTGCCGACTACATCGCGCTCAGGGCGCTCGGCGACCCCGATGTCTTCCTGCCGACCGATCTCGGGCTCAAGACAGCGCTGCGTCGACTCGGTCACGACCCTGACGGTGCCTCCACTCTCAGCGAGCGCTGGCGCCCCTGGCGCTCCTATGCCCAACTGCATCTGTGGCAGACCCTGTCCGCCCTAGAGGACCTGCCCGACCCGGAGGAGAAGTGACATGTGGACCGTGATCGGCTCACCCATCGGCGATCTGCGGATCGTCGAGCACCATGGCGCGATCAGCGCGATCGAGTTCTCGCCGTTCCGCGAGACCGACGGCCGCCCCCGTGGGCAGCAAGACGACGACCATCCGGTGTTGGTGGAGGCCACCGCGCAGCTGCGCTCCTACTTCGCCCGCGAGCGACGTGACTTCGACCTGCCCCTGGCACCGGTGGGCACGGAGTTCCAGCAGCGGGTCTGGAAGGAGCTGATCCGCATTCCCTACGGCGAGACGACCAGCTATGGCGAACTGGCCCGCCGTCTCGGACTGACCAACGCCGCCTCCCGCGCAGTGGGCCACGCCAATGGTCAGAACCCCATCCCGATCGTGATTCCGTGCCATCGGGTGATCGGCGCGAACGGCACCCTCACTGGCTATGCCGGCGGCATCGAGCGCAAGCAGACGCTGCTGGAGGTCGAGCAGGACGCTCTCTTCTAAGAGGTCCCGCAAGCCCATAGCCACCCGTGCGGCAGGCTGGCAGGGTGGCAGGCACGGGGGAGGCGGCATCAGCGCGAACTGGAGGCCTGATCGCGCCCGTGCTGGCCGGGCTCACCGCGCTGGTCATCTATCTGCTGCAGGGCTTCGAGGCCGGCCTGTCGCGTGATCCGGCCGTGTTCTTGTACGGCGGGGAGCATGCGGCCCACGGCACCCCGCCGTACGTCGCGATCTTCAACTCCGTCGGTCCGCTGAGTGACGGCCTGCCGGCGATGGTCATCTGGGTGGGGGACCGGTTCGGCGCCGACCCGGTGCTCGCCGTCCGGATCTCCTTCGCGGTCATCTCCGCGGCGTGTGGCGCACTGGTCTTCGCGCTGGCGCGCACGGCACTGCGCTCGACGGCTGCTGGAGTGGTCGCGTTCGGGGTGTTCCTCACGTTCGGCACGTTCACGGCCCTGGCCACGGGAGGACCGCGCGAGAAGACCGCGATGGTGGCCTTCCTGGTCGCCGCCCTCCTCTGCGTCTTGGGGAGGCGTTGGTGGTGGGCGGGCTGCTTCACCGCCCTGGCGACGCTGACCTGGCAGCCCGCTCTGGCGCCGGCCGCGGTGGCTGCGGTCGTTGGGATCCTGCTCACCGAACGGGCGCGGCTCCGCGCGGCAGTCCGTTACTTGCTGGGTGGGCTGGTCCCCAGCGCCGTCGTGGTCGCCTACTTCGCCGCTCAGGGCGCGTTGGCGGAGGCGGTCAGCGGCTTCATCGTCTTCAACGTGCGCGATGCCGAGCAACCTTCGATGTTCGACGACGGATCGCGGATCTGGCAGATGATGTGGCATGGCTATCACGCCTCGTTGATCGTCGCACTCGCCGGACTGCTCACCTTGTTCGTGCGTGGTTTCCTCGCTGCTCGGCGTCGGGGTTCCGACCTCGAGAGCCCCGAGGCAGCCGCTCGGCGGGTCGGCCTGGTCGTCTGCTCGACTGCCGGCATCGCGGCCGTCGGGTGGACCATCCTTGTCGTCAACGGCGCACCCGACCTCTTCGTGGTGTTGCCGTTCGCAGCTCTAGGCGCGGCCGCGCTGGTGCAAGTGGTCACCGATCACCTGAGCCGTCGGCTCCGCGTGATCGTGAGTGCCGTCGTGTGTGTTGCGGGCGTCGTCACCGGGACGGCGTACTCCCTCGGGCTGCACGACCACGACCTCGACCACCTCGACGAGCAACGCGCCGAGGTCACCGCACTGATCGGTGCGCTGCCGCCGGGGTCGACCGTGCTGTCGGTCAACGCGCCCCAGGTGCTGGTGCTCTCGGGCCGTGACAATCCCACGCCCTATCAGATCTTCAGCCGTTCGATGCACGACCATCTCGAGCGCACCTACCCCGGTGGCCTGGCCGGCTATGAGCAGACCGTCGCGGAGCTGGCCCCGACCGCGATCGCGGTGG
This sequence comes from Nocardioidaceae bacterium, assembly GCA_039811985.1. GTDB lineage: Bacteria > Actinomycetota > Actinomycetes > Propionibacteriales > Nocardioidaceae > Nocardioides. The sequence goes on from JBDHZT010000009.1 coordinate 23,694, forward strand.
GGACTCAGTTCGACGACGCAGTGGTCGACGAGCTGATCCATCGCGACTACGTGCCGGTCGACGTCACCCCCTACTGGACCTGGTATGTCCGCCGTGACGTGGGCGAGGACGTCTTGGCCCGGATCGCAGAGGTCGTCAACCCGGAGAACTAGGACGGAGAACTCGGGCAACGTCATCGGTCGCTCGGGCGACCAGGTCGTACGACGTCCGGCGGGGACTATTCGGCAGCAGCGCGACGCAGGGACTCCGAGAGGCGCTCGGCGGCGGCCAGGACGGCGGGCGCGTGCATCCGGCCGGGTTGTCGGGAGAGCCGCTCGAGCGGACCGGAGACGGAGACCGCGGCAATCACCTTGCCGCCGGGTGACCGCACGGGGGCGGAGACCGAGGCGACGCCCTGCTCACGCTCGCCGATGCTCTGCGCCCAGCCCCGACGGCGGATGCCCGACAGCGCGGCGGCGGAGAAGGCGGCGTTCTGCAGGCCACGGTGCATGCGCTCCGGGTCCTCCCAGGCGAGCAGCACCTGGGCGGCGGAGCCGGCCCTCATGGTCAGCTGCGAGCCGACCGGGATCGTGTCGCGCAGACCGGAAGGACGCTCGGCCGCGGCCACACACACCCGGTGGTCGCCCTGGCGACGCCACAGCTGGGAAGACTCTCCGGTGATATCGCGCAGGCGCGCCAGCACGGGCCCGGCGGTCGCCAACAGGCGATCCTCACCGGCGGCGGCTGAGAGCTCGGCCAATCGGGGGCCCAGCACGAAGCGGCCCTGCATGTCGCGCGCGACCAGGCGATGGTGCTCCAGAGCGACCGCCAGCCGATGGGCAGTGGGTCGGGCCAGGCCGGTGCCTGCCACCAGCCCCGCGAGCGTCGCGGGGCCAGCCTCGAGTGCCGAGAGAACGAGGGCGGCCTTGTCGAGGACGCCGACGCCGCTGGAGTTGTCCATATGGCAATACTGCCGTCTCAGATCATGGGATGCAAGTTACACTCGACTGTGGGCCGTGGGCGGTGCCCACGAGGCACGCTCACCAAGGCGGCTCATCAGGCAGCAGCTGAGGAGGACGGCATGGGAAAGACCCTGGCCGAGAAGGTATGGGACGAGCACATCGTCCGGACGGCACCGGGTGAGCCGGACCTTCTCTATATCGACCTCCACCTCATCCACGAGGTGACCTCGCCACAAGCCTTCGACGGCCTCCGGCTCTCCGGTCGTCAGGTGCGCCGGCCCGATCTGACCCTGGCCACCGAGGACCACAACGTCCCGACCGTCGACTGGGACCGCCCGATCGCCGACCCGGTGAGCCGCACCCAGGTGGAGACGTTGCGCAAGAACGCCGCGGAGTTCGGCGTGCGCCTGCACCCGCTGGGTGATGTCGAGCAGGGCATCGTCCACGTGGTCGGGCCACAGCTGGGCCTGACCCAGCCGGGCATGACCATCGTGTGCGGCGACTCCCACACCTCCACCCACGGCGCCTTCGGTGCCCTCGCCTTCGGCATCGGCACCTCCGAGGTGGAGCACGTCCTAGCAACCCAGACACTGCCCCAGGCGCGACCGAAGACGATGGCGGTGACCGTCAACGGCAGCCTTCCCGACGGCGTGACCGCCAAGGACCTGGTGCTGACCCTGATCGCCCATACCGGCACTGGCGGTGGGCAGGGGTACGTCGTGGAGTATCGCGGCCAGGCGATCGAGGAGCTCTCCATGGAGGGCCGGATGACCGTGTGCAACATGTCGATCGAGTGGGGCGCCAAGGCGGGTCTGATCGCGCCCGACCAGACGACCTTCGACTACATCGCAGACAAGCCCGAGGCGCCCCAGGGTGCCGACTGGGACGCGGCGGTCGAGCACTGGAAGAGCCTGGCCACCGACGCCGATGCGACCTTCGACGCCGAGATCGTGCTCGACGCCTCGACAATGACGCCGTTCGTGACCTGGGGGACGAACCCCGGTCAGGGTGTGCCGTTGGGCGCGAGCGTCCCCGAGCCGGCCAGCTTCGAGGAGGAGTCCGACCAGGTCGCCGCGGAGAAGGCCCTGAACTACATGGGCCTGGCCGCCGGGACCCCGATGCGTGACATCAAGGTCGACACGGTGTTCGTCGGCTCATGCACCAACGGCCGGATCGAGGATCTGCGGCTGGCAGCCTCGATCCTCGAGGGTCGACACGTCGCCGACGACACGCGGTTGCTGGTCGTCCCGGGCTCGGTGCGCGTGCGGATGCAGGCCGAGGCCGAGGGCCTCGACCAGGTCTTCACGGCCGCTGGTGCCGAATGGAGAGGCGCCGGTTGCTCGATGTGCCTGGGCATGAACCCCGACCAGCTCACCCCAGGGGAGCGCAGTGCTTCGACGTCCAACCGCAACTTCGAGGGCCGCCAGGGCAAGGGCGGACGCACCCACCTGGTCTCGGTCCCCGTGGCCGCGGCCACGGCCGTGCGCGGCACCTTGTCGTCGCCCGCCGACCTCGAGTCCGTAGGAGTCTGAGCATGGAGCCGTTCACCACTCACACCGGTGTTGGTGTCCCGCTGCGACGCAGCAACGTCGACACCGACCAGATCATCCCTGCGGTCTACCTCAAGCGAGTGACCCGCACCGGCTTCGAGGACGGCCTGTTCGCCGCGTGGCGCAACGACCCGGACTTCATTTTGAACAAGCCGGAGTACGCCGCCGGCTCGGTGCTCGTCGCAGGCCCCGACTTCGGCACCGGCTCCTCGCGTGAGCATGCTGTGTGGGCTCTGCAGAACTATGGCTTCCGTGTGGTGATCTCGCCCCGCTTCGCCGACATCTTCCGTGGCAACTCAGGCAAGGCCGGACTGCTTGCGGCCCAGGTCGACGAGAAGGTCGTGCAGCGACTCTGGGAGATCCTGGAGTCCGCGCCAGGCAGCACGATCACCGTCGACCTCGAGTCGCGCACCCTGCGTGCGGGAGAGGGCGAGTTCGCCCTCGAGGACTCCTTCGACATCGACGACTACACCCGCTGGCGACTGCTCGAAGGCCTCGACGACATCGGCATCACGCTGTCCCATGAGGGCGAGATTGCGGCCTTCGAGAGCCGCCGACCGTCGTACAAACCCGCTACGTTGTGACGAAGACGCCCGCAAATCCCTTGTTTTCTTGCGGCGTGTGACTTCCAAGGTGGCGATGGGGTTGTCTAGCGTCTACTCCTGACCCGTCGGGCACAGGCCCGACGACCACGTTCATCGGAAGGAAACCTCGTGAACAAGTCACAGTTCATCGATTCGCTCGCCGGGCGATTCGAAGGAAACCGCAAGGCGGCGGCACACGCGCTGGACGCCGTGCTCGACACGATCACCCGCGAGGTGGCCAAGGGCGAGAAGGTCGCGATCACCGGATTCGGGTCGTTTGAGAAGCGCATCCGTGAGTCCCGGATGGTGCGCAACCCGCAGACTGGCGCGAAGATCAGGGCGAAGAAGAAGGCGGTCCCGAAGTTCACTCCGGGTGCCGACCTGAAGAACGTCATCTCTGGCGCCAAGAAGCTGCCGAAGCTGGTCACCCCCAAGTCCGCCGCGAAGAAGGCCGCTCCGGCCAAGGCCGCTGCGACCAAGGCTGCACCGGCCAAGAAGGCCACCACCAAGAAGGCCGCACCGGCCAAGGCCACCGCGAAGAAGGCCACGACCAAGAAGGCCGCACCGGCCAAGGCTGCTGCGAAGAAGACCACGACGGCCAAGAAGGCTCCCGCCAAGAAGGCGCCGGCGAAGAAGGCCACGACCAAGAAGGCCGCACCGGCCAAGGCTGCTGCGAAGAAGACCACGACGGCCAAGAAGGCCCCCGCCAAGAAGACCGCGGCGAAGAAGGCACCCGCCAAGAAGGCTGCCACCAAGAAGGCTGCGGCGAAGAAGGCCTAGCCGACTCGCACGCCGCTGAGGCCACCGTCCCCTGTGGGCGGTGGCCTCGTGCGTTGACGGGACCGAGCACCATGACGGGACCGGTAGCCTGCTCCCGTCCGGCATCGACGTCGTAGGAGGGGTGAGGTGACGGTTCGCAGACTGTCGCAGAAGCGAGGCTGGGCCTGGAACATCGCCGTGCCCACCCTCAAGCCGCCGCTGCTGGCGGTGGCGTCACGGACCTGGGTCGACGGCACCAAGATCCCGGCGACTGGTGGCTGCATCGTGGTGTGCAACCACATCTCGCACATCGATCCCTTGCTCATGGCGCACTTCGTCTATGACCACGGCCGCATCCCGCGCTACCTCGCCAAGGCCGGCGTGTTCAAGAACAAGGCATTGGGCGGCTTCCTGCGAGCCGCCGGTCAGATCCCGGTCGAGCGACTGAGCGCCAACGCTGCGGGAGCGTTCGACGCGGCGGTGGCCGCGGTGCGCGAGGGCGAGTGCGTCGTCGTCTATCCCGAGGGCACCCTCACCCGCGACCCTGCACTGTGGCCGATGACCGGCAAGTCCGGGGCCGCGCGGATCGCGCTGGAGACCGGCTGTCCGGTGATCCCGGTCGGGCAGTGGGGGGCGCAGGAGATCTTGTGGCCCTATGCGAAGAAGCCCCAACTGGTGCCGCGCAAGCACATCACCATGAAGGCCGGCGACCCGGTCGACCTCGGCGACCTGATCGCCGAACAGCCGCGCACGGTGGCCGTGGTCAACCGGGCCACCGCGCGGATCATGGATGCCATCACCGTCCTGGTCGCTGACATCAGGGGTGAGGAGCCTCCGGCCGAGCGCTTCGACCCGCGCCGCGCCGGTGTTTCGCAGACGGGCAATCCCAAGACGGGCAATCCCAAGAATGGCGGGACCAAGAAACCCAAGAAGGGACGGTCGGCATGACCAAGGTGGCGGTGTTCGGTGCAGGCTCGTGGGGGACGGCCTTCTCCATCGTGCTGGCCGACGGTGGCAACGAGGTCACCATCTGGGGCCGTCGACCCGAGGTATGCGAGTCCATCAACGAGCGTGCGGAGAACCCCGACTACCTCCCGGGCGTCGAGCTGCCGTCTGCCATCGTGGCCACGCACGACCCCGAGCACGCCGTCGCCGGCGCGGAGGTCGTCGTGCTGGCGGTGCCGTCGCAGACGCTGCGCGGAAACCTGGTCGAGTGGGCACCCGTGCTGCCCTCCGACGCAGTCCTCGTCTCCTTGATGAAAGGTGTCGAGCTGGGCACGCTGAAACGGATGAGCGAGGTCATCGCCGAGGTGACCGGTGCCGGTCCGGAGCGGATCGCGGTCGTCAGCGGGCCCAACCTGTCACGCGAGATCGCTAGACGCGAGCCGGCTGCCTCTGTGGTCGCCTGTGCGGACGAAGAGGTCGCCAAGCGCCTGCAGGGTGTCGTGCATTCTCCGGCCTTTCGGCCCTATACCTCCGTCGACGTCGTCGGTTGCGAGCTGGGCGGTGCCTACAAGAACGTCGTTGCGCTGGCCGTCGGGATGGCGGTCGGACTCGGGTACGGCGACAACTCCACCGCCTCGGTCATCACTCGCGGTCTCGCCGAGACTGCGCGGCTGGCCACCAGGCTCGGTGCGAATCCGTTGACGCTGATGGGGTTGGCGGGCCTCGGCGACCTGGTCGCCACCTGCTCCTCGCCGCTCTCGCGCAACCGGACCTTCGGTGAGCACCTCGGTCAAGGGATGACCACCGAGGAGATCTACGCCTCCACCCGCCAGGTCGCCGAGGGCGCCAAGTCCAGCTCCTCATTGCTCGCCCTTGCCCAGCAGCATGGCATCGACGCACCCATCGCCGAGGCCGTGGACGCTGTCATCGCCGGGCGGCTCACCGCGCCGGACCTGATCGACGCGATGCTGTCTCGCGACACCAAGGCCGAGACCGACTGAGAGAGACCCCTACTGGCGGAATCTCTGACTCACTCCTCCTCGTCGCCGGCGGAGACCGAGAGCACGCTGGGCATCTCGGTGAGCGCCACGACCGTGGAGTCGAGGTCGCCCTTGCCCTCGACGTGGACCACGACCTCGACCGTCGGAGTGCCGTCCTGCTCCTCGACCCGGCTCGTGGCGACCTCGGTGACGACGAAGCCCGCGCGGGTGATCTGGGCGAGGGCGTCGCGCAGCAGACCGCGCCCGTCGACATAGCGGACCCTGAGCACCGAGAAGCGCGGCCCGATCCGGCGGGTGACCGTCGAGGCGAGCCGGGGCAGGACGAGCACCGTGGCGAAGTGCCCGATGGTGCCGAGCACGGCCAGGAGAAGCAGTCCGGCCCCGGCGGCCGCGCCGATGGCCGCGGTCAGCCAGATGCTGGCGGCGGTGGTCAGGCCACGCACCGAGTCCCGCTTGACGAAGATGATGCCGGCGCCGATGAAGCCGAGGCCCGACACGATCTGTGCGGCGACGCGGGAGGGATCCAAGGTGATGTTCGGCCCGAGCACGTCGGTGAAGCCGTACTTGCTGATCAGCATGAAGAGTGCGGACCCGATCCCGACCACGGTGTAGGTGCGCACGCCCGCGGACTTGTTCCGCACCTCGCGCTCGAGGCCGATGGCTGCGGAGAGGACGAACGCGACAGCGAACTCCACGACCTGGGGCCATCCCTGGCCGATGGGCTCACTGAGCGCACGCCACGACATCAGGTCCAGCCTAGTGCGACCCGAAGCAGCGCTAGAGCTGGTCGAGCGCCTGGAAGAGATCGGCCCAGAGGTCTTCGACGTCTTCGATACCCACGCTCATCCGGACCAGACCTTCGGGGATGGTGGCCGGCTCGACCGCCCAGCGCCGGCGGCGCTCGAAGGTCGACTCGACGCCGCCGAGGGAGGTGGCGTGCACCCACAGGTGGGTGGCATGCGTGAGCAGGTCGCCAGCGAGGGCACCACCCGACAGCACGATCGAGATGATCCCGCCGAAGCCGGGGTAGCGGACCTCCTCGATCGCGCGGTGACCGGTCAGCCGGCGGACCAGCTCCTGGGCGTTGGCCTGGGCGCGCTCGACGCGCAGATGCAGCGTGCGCAGGCCGCGCAGCGCCAGCCAGGCCTCCATGGCGCCCGGGATGCCGCCGATCAGGTCACGGCGGCCCTTGACCGCGGCGTACACCTCCTCGTCGCGGGTCAGCACCGCGCCCATCAACACGTCACTGTGGCCGGCGAGGTACTTCGTGGCCGAGTGCACCACCAGGTCGGCGCCGAGGTCCAGCGGTCGTTGCAGCAGCGGGGTGGCGAAGGTGTTGTCCACCACCACCCGCGCACCAGCGTCGTGGGCTCCGGCGATGATCGCCGGCAGATCAGCGATCTCGAGGGCGGGATTGGTGGGTGACTCCAGCCAGACCAGTGCCGCATCCTCGGCGGCCGCGACGACGGCCGCGGTGTCGGTGACGTCCACCAGGACGGCGTTGCCACGCCCTCGCGCCTCCAGGTCACCAAGCTGCCCGATCACGCCGTTGTAGGAGTGCCGTGGCGCGACCACCGTGTTGCCCTGGCCGACCAGGTCGAGCACGGCGGCGCAGGCCGCCAGGCCGGATGCGAAGCTCAGACAGCGGCCACCCTCGAGGGCGCCGAGGGCGTCCTCGAAGGCCACCCAGGTGGGGTTGGTGTAGCGGCCGTACTCCCGGTCGCCGCCAGCGACGTAGGTCGACGCCATCACGATCGGCTCGTTGAGCGGAGCATCGGGCGACATCTCGGGTCGACCGACGGTCACAGCGACGGTGGCAGGGGACAGCGAGGCGGCGTTGGCGGGCATGCTGCCCAGGGTAGGGTCGGCGGCGATGAGCGACGAACACCGGCCAGCAGGCGGCCGCAAGCCACGGGTCGCAGTCGTCTTCGGTGGGCGGTCGGGGGAGCACGCGATCTCCTGTGTGACAGCTGGGAGCGTCCTGGCGACCATCGATCGGAGCAGGTACGACGTCGTCCCGATCGGCATCGCCACCGATGGTCGGTGGGTGCTGGAGTCCGCCGACACCGACCGACTGCGCATCGAGAACGCCGACCGGCTTCCGCACGTCGACGGCGATCGGGCGGCCATCTCCTTGTCCCGGGATGTCCACGGCACCGACCTGGTGGTCTCGGAGCCCGCGCAGCCCCCGCGGACGCTGGGTGAGGTTGATGTGGTGTTCCCGCTGCTGCACGGCCCGTGGGGTGAGGACGGCACCATCCAGGGGATGTTCGAGATGGCCGGGGTGCGCTATGTGGGTGCGGGCGTGCTCGCCTCGGCCGTCAGCATGGACAAGGCGTTCATGAAGGTCGTGCTGGCAGCTGCCGGGCTCCCGGTCATGCCGTCGGTGACCATCACCGAGCGCGCCTGGCGCACCGACCCGGAGGGCTGCCGGGCACGCATCGAGGCGCTCGGCTTCCCACTCTTCGCCAAGCCCGCCCGGGCCGGCTCCAGTCTCGGTATCTCCAAGATCCACGACGCCAGCGAGGTCGCGGCGGCGATCGTCGAGGCCCAGCAACACGACCCCAAGGTGCTCGTCGAAGTGGCGGCGGTCGGCGCTCGGGAGATCGAGTGCGGCGTGCTGCAGGCGTTCGACGGGCCACCGGAGACCAGCGTCCCCGCGGAGATCCGGATCGGCGGCGACCACGAGTTCTACGACTTCGCCGCCAAGTATCTCCCCGAGGAGCACACCGAGCTCGACGTGCCCGCCGACCTCGACACGGAGTCGACGGCGCGCATGCAGGATCTCGCCGCACGAGCCTTCGAGGCCGTCGACTGCGAAGGGCTGGCCCGGGTGGACTTCTTCGTGATGCCCGACGGCGAGCTGGTGATCAACGAGATCAACACCATGCCCGGCTTCACCCCGACCTCGATGTTCCCCCGGATGTGGGCGGCCACTGGCCTGGACTATCCCGCTCTAGTCGACCGGCTGATCCGGCTCGCGCTCGCTCGCGGCACCGGGTTGCGCTGAGGCCTTGCGGGTGACGTCGTCACCGGCATTGCTTCACCAACTGCGTCTGCTGCTCGACCGCGGGGGCGAGATCGACCATCACGGCGGCCAGGCCGTCGGGGCGGTACGTCGCCGGCAGGTGCACGCGGATCACGGGCCGCCGCCCCACCGTGGCCAGCTCGGCGTCCCGATCGTCGTCGTACAACTGCTCGTCGGGCACGAACCAGCCCACCTTGTCGACCACCTGGCAGGCCGAGAAGCGATCGAACTCCGTGGGCATCCGATCGCCACACGTCAAGGTGATCGCCGGATCCCCCCAGGCCGCGCCCAGCGCGTCAGCGGGATCGACGGACCGCCGCGGCTGGTCCGCGACCGTCTCCGGGAGTGCGTCGAGCAGATCACGGCAGCGTTGCTCCTGGGCGGGGTTCGCGGGGGTGGGGGAGGAGAGAGGTACCTGGTCGGTGCCGCATCCGGACACCACCGCCATGGCGAGGACGGCAGTCAGTGCGACGGCGCCCCGGGTCCGAGTGGACCCGAGGCGCCGCGAAGCTGGAGGGACGGAGCCGTCAGATGTGCACAACGGGGCAGGTCAGGGTGCGGGTAATGCCCTCCAGGGTCTGCACCTTGGCGACCACGAGCTTGCCCAGCTCGTCGACGTTGCGGGCCTCGGCGCGGACGATCACGTCGTAGGGGCCGGTCACGTCCTCGGCGAGGGTGACACCCTTGACCTGGGCGATCTCCTTGGCGACCTCGGCAGCCTTGCCGACGTCGGTCTGGATCAGGATGTAGGCCTGCACGACCATGGTGGCTCCTCGAACTCGGCGGCACGTCCGGCCCCAACCTACCGTGCCCGCCACGCGGGTCGGCAGACGTGCCAGCACCACCCCCGCGTCTGATGGGATGGGGCCATGCCTCTTCAGCCCGATGCCACCATCGGCGAGGTCGGCGAGTTCGCCCTGATCGGCTCGCTGACGCCGTTGTTCGACCAGAGCGAGAGCGTGTTGATCGGACCGGGTGACGACGCAGCGGTGCTTCGGGTGCGCACCGGGCACGTCGTGGTGTCGACCGACCTGATGGTGGAGGGCCGGCACTTCCGCCGCGATTGGGCGTCAGCCGCCGACATCGGGCATCGCGCCGCCGCTCAGAACCTGTCCGACATCAACGCGATGGGTGGCCGCGCGACCTGGCTCACCATCGGGTTGGCGGCGCCGCCGGAGCTGCCGGCCGCGTGGGCCGTCGAGTTCGCCACCGGCTTCGTCGAGGAGGCTCAGCTGGTCGGCGCCAGCGTGGTCGGCGGTGACCTGTCTGCTGCGTCGGAGGTGGTGATCTCGGTGACGGTGCTGGGCGTGTGCACGGTCGAGCCCGTGGTTCGCTCTGGCGCGACTCCCGGCGATGTGGTGGCCCTGTGCGGTCGGCAGGGCTGGGCAGCCGGCGGACTGGCCGTGCTCGGCCGCGGCTTCCGCTCGCCCCGCGCGCTGGTGGAGGCCTACCGCCGGCCAGAGCCGCCGTACGACGCCGGTCCAGCCGCCGCCGACGCCGGGGCGACAGCGATGATCGACGTCTCCGACGGTCTGGTCGCCGACGCCGGCCATCTCGCCGAGGAGTCCGGCACCGCTTTGGCCCTCGACAGCGCCGCCCTGGAGATCCCCGAGCCGCTCCATGCGGTCGCCGCCGCCCTGGGCGCCGACCCCCTGCAGTTCGTCCTCGGCGGCGGGGATGACCACGCCCTCCTCGCCACCTTCCCCGCCGGCAGCGCCCTCCCCGCGGGCTGGACCGCGATCGGTCGCGTCGAGGAGGGCTCTGGCGTCACCGTGGACGGCGCGGAGTACGACGGTCCGCCCGGGTGGACCCACTTCTGAGCTGCTGGTTTCGGCCGCCGTCGGGAGAGCGGTGCTTGGCTCCCGGGTGCCGCCCGGGTTGCTGGTCGTCTTGGGTTGCGATCGACAGGGCAGCTACCGGAAGAGGCGGCCGGTGATTCGGGTCGCTGTCTGGGTTGCTGGCCTGCTGTGGTCACTCCTGTCACCGCTTTCACAAGGTATGTAGGGATCGCTCCGCTTACCTCGATGAACGACGCACGGTAAGTGCAGGCATCACCACATACCTTGGGAAAGCAGCAACCCGTGTGCCTGCTGTGACCAGAGCTCCGAGCCCGGACCGGGAAGGGTCATCGATTGGGCCGAAACTGCATCCCGGCCCGTCTGGTGCGCGGTTGTGGGGGCTGAGTTGTCCGGTAGACCGCACTCACCCCCGACAAGGGCGCGGGAGACGCAAGAAGGCCGCGGCAGACGCCACCACCCCGCAGCGGACCGGCGACCGCAAGATGCCCGCGACCCGGCCAGCAGTCTCGGCTACGGCGGCACTCATCCGCCGTCGCTGCCCTATCGGCCAGCACCGCCTACGGCCCGCGAGCCGATGAACGCTAGGACGGAGTCAGATCAGCGGGTGACCTTGCCGGCCTTGAGGCAGCTGGTGCAGACGTTGAGGCGCTTGGGGGTGCCGTTCACCGTGGCGCGGACCCGCTGGATGTTCGGGTTGAACCGGCGCTTGGTGATCTTCTTCGACCAGGGGCGGTTGTTGCCGAACGTCGGCTTCTTGGCGCAGATGTCACAGACGGCGGCCACCGGGAACTCCTGAGGAATCGAATCGAGGATCTAGATCGGGGGCCCGCATCACAGCGGGCAACCGCAACAGAGTATCCGACGGTCGCGCCGCGCCGGAAATCGCTGCCACCGGTCATCTAGAGTCGGCGTGACCGAGCAGGGACCAGGGTAGGCGAGGATGGACACGGTGGAGACCGGGGCTGACGCGTTCCGGCTGCGGGTCGTGCTTCGCTTCGTGGATGCCGCGACCGATGCGCTGAGCGAGGCGCGCGAGGAGATCGACGCCCTCAACGTCTATCCCGTCCCCGACGGCGACACCGGGACGAACATGTTCTTGACCGTCTCGGCCGCTCGCGACGCGATCCGGGAGGCCGTCGACGCCGATCCGGACCTCGCGCTGCCCGACGCGCTGGCGCAGTTCGGCCGGGGGGCGTTGCTCGGCGCGCGCGGCAACTCCGGGGTGATCTTGAGCCAGATGCTCGGCGCCATTGCCGACCGGCTGGCGCGCGCAAGGGCCGACGAACGGCAGGCGGTCGTGTTGGCGGAGGCGTTGAAGCAGGCAGCCGATGCGTCGTACGCCGCCGTGGGCACCCCAGTCGAGGGCACCATGCTCACCGTTGCCCGCGCAGCGGCGGACGCAGCGGTGGCCTTGGTCGCGGACCGTGACGACGTCCTCGGGCGCGAGGTCTTCGGCGTGGCCGCGGCGGCGGCTCGAGATGCGCTCGCGCGCACCCCCGAGCAGCTGCCCACGCTCGCGGCTGCGGGGGTCGTCGATGCGGGCGGCCGTGGGGTCAGCGTGATCTTGGACGCGGCCGACCGGGTGCTGACCGGTCGCCGGCCGCCCCCGGGGCGCGAGTCCCTCGGACGCCACCACATCCCGGTGCCCACTCCGGGGATCGATCTGAGTGAGGACGGCCCGGCCTACGAGGTGATGTATCTCCTCGATGCCGACGACGCCCAGGTCCCTGCCTTGCGGGAGCGGCTCGGTCCACTCGGAGACTCGCTGGTCGTCGTGGGTGGCTCGGGCCTGTGGAACATCCATGTCCACGTCGACGACGTCGGCGCCGCGATCGAGGCGGGCATCGCGGCCGGGCGACCCCACCGCATCCGGGTGACCCACTTCGCCGATCAGGTGGCGGCAGCGAGGGAGAAGGTCGCCCATCGGAGCGGTCGGGCGGTGGTCGCCGTCGCGGCGGGTGAGGGGTTGGCCGCGCTCTTCGCGGAGGCAGGAGCCACGGTCGTGCCCGGTGGCCCGGCCCGGCGCCCGTCCACCGGGATGATCCTCGACGCCATCCTCAGCGCGCAGAGCGCAGAGGTCGTGGTGCTGCCCAACGACCGCGACTCGGTGCGGGTGGCCGAGATCGCCGCCCGCACTGCCGAGGAGGACCACGGCCTGCGGGTCGCGGTGATCCCCACTCAGGCGCAGGTGCAGGGCATCGCGGCTCTGGCGGTGCACGAGCCGGGTCGCAGCTTCGAGCAGGACGTCTTGGAGATGACGGCCACAGCGCGGCACGCGCGGCACGGCGCGGTGACCATCGCCGCACGGCAGGCGATCACCATGGCCGGTGCCTGCGAACCCGGCGACGTACTGGGCGTCATCGGCGGTGACTTCGTCATCGTCGGCGACGATCGGGACGCCGTCGCCTGCGGGGTCCTCGACCGACTGCTGGGCGGCGGCGGCGAGTTGGTCACCCTGGTCGGTGGCGCCGATGACGGTGGCCTCGCCGGACGATGCGCGGCGTACCTCGCCGAGCACCACCCGGTTGTCGATGCCGTGGTGTACGACGGTGGGCAGGAGCGCTACCCGCTCCTGATCGCCGTCGAGTAGGAGCCGTCCCGTGATCACCCGCGACTCACCGATCCAGACGGTCCTCGGCGATGCCACCAAGGGCAAGCGCGATGCCGTGGTCAACGGGCTGGGGCTCCAGACCGTGGGGGACCTGCTCGCCCACTTTCCTCGCCGCTACCTCGAGACCGGTGAGCTGAGCACCGTTCGTGGTCTGTCGGTCGGGCAGATGCTCACCGTGGTCGGCGAGATCGTGGAGAGCCAGCTGAAGACCTACCAGGATCGGCGCAGCGGCAGACCGGCCTACCGCGTCGAGACCCTGCTCCGGACCGACGGTGCCGAGCTGACGATGACCTTCTTCGCCAAGAAGAAGCACCTGGCCGACTATTTCCTGCGCCGCTACACGACCGGCCAGCAAGGCGTGTTCGCCGGCCAGGTCGGCCGATTCGGGCAGACCTGGCAGCTCACCAACCCCAAGGCCGTCCTGTTCAGCGCCACGGCCGACGAGCCGGAGACGGTCCAGGTGATGCGGGGGGTGGGCGGGCTCTACCCGCTCTATCCGCTGACCAAGGGCCTCGACTCCTGGGACCTGCAGCGGATGATCAATTTTGCGCGCACCGTCGTCGACGACCTTCCCGAGATGATCCCCGAGGACATCCGTCAGCGACATGCGCTGCCCGATGCCCGGACGGCCCTGGACTGGATCCATGCACCTGACGACCGAGACCAGGTGGCCGCCGCCCAGCGTCGGTATCGCTGGGAGGAGGCGCTGGTGACCCAACTCGTCTTGGCCAGACGCCGCGCCGCCATCCGTGCCGTGGGCGCACAGGCTCGAGCAGGTGGGGGTGCGCTGCTGACCGAGTTCGACCGGAGGCTGCCCTTCGAGCTCACTGCCGGGCAGCGTGCGGTCGGCGACACCATCGAGGTCGAGTTGGCGCGTGAGTGGCCGATGAACCGTCTCCTTCAAGGCGAGGTCGGCTCGGGCAAGACGCTGGTCGCCCTCCGCGCGATGTTGCGGGTGGTCGACTCCGGCGGGCAGGCGGCGCTGCTGGCCCCGACCGAGGTGCTCGCCCAGCAGCACTACCGCTCCGTGGTCGAGCTGATGGGTGATCTGGCTCAGGGCGGCCTGCTCGGTGGGGCCGCCGACGGCACCCGGGTCGCCCTGCTCACCGGCTCGATGACGACCGCGCAGCGTCGCCAGGTCCTGCTCGACATCGCGTCCGGAGAGGCCGGTGTCGTGGTCGGCACCCACGCTCTGTTGGAGGAGAAGGTCAGCTTCGCCGACCTCGGTCTGGTCGTGGTCGACGAGCAGCATCGCTTCGGCGTCGAGCAGCGGGCCGCGCTCACGGACAAGGCAGGTTCGCCACCCCACCTGCTGGTGATGACCGCGACACCGATCCCGCGCACGGTCGCGATGACGGTCTTCGGCGACCTGGAGACCTCGACGCTCACCGAGCTGCCCGCCGGGCGGGCGCCGATCCAGACCAGCGTCGTGCCCCTCCAAGAGCACCCGGCCTGGATCTCGCGGGTCTGGGCGCGCGTCCGCGAGGAGGTCGAGGCAGGGCACCAGGTCTATGTCTTGTGCCCGCGCATCGACGGCGACGAGGGGGAGTACGACCTCCCCGAGATCATCGACTTCGACGACGAGGGCAACCCTGTCACCGCTCCGCTCAACCTCGCCTCGGTCGAGCAGACCTACACCGACCTCTCCCTGATGGAGCTGAACGGACTGCGACTCGGGCGCATGCACGGTCGACTACCTGCCGAGGAGAAGGACCGTGCGATGCGGGCTTTCGCCGCCGGCGACATCGATGTGCTGGTCTCTACCACGGTCATCGAGGTTGGCGTCGACGTCCCGAACGCCACCACCATGGTCATCCTCGACGCCGATCGGTTCGGTGTCTCCCAGCTCCACCAGATCCGTGGCCGCGTCGGACGCGGTGGACTGCCGGGGCTGTGCCTGCTGGTCACCCGAGCCGAGCCGGGCACGCCCGGGCGTGCCCGGCTCGACGCCGTGGCCGCCACCACGGACGGGTTCGAACTGTCCCGTGTGGACCTCGACCTGCGCCGGGAGGGTGACGTGCTGGGGGCCGCCCAGGCCGGCCGACGCTCGTCCCTGCAGACCCTGCGCGTGCTGCGCGACGAGGAGACCATCGTGGCAGCGCGTGAGGAGGCCGAGGCACTTCACGTCGCGGACCCCAACCTCACCACCCACCCCGACCTCGCCGGTGCCGTCGCGGCCCTGGAGATCTCCGTCGAGTCCGACTTCATGGAGAAGAGCTGAGCGTGACTCGCATCATCGCCGGCCGCGCCAAGGGGCGTCGGCTGGCCACACCCAAGGGCACCGACACCCGACCGACCAGTGATCGGGTGCGCGAGGCGCTCTTCTCCGCCGTGGAGTCGTGGTGCGGGACGCTGGCCGACCTTCGCGTGCTCGACCTCTATGCCGGCTCGGGAGCACTCGGCCTGGAAGCCTGGTCCCGCGGGGCCGGAGCGGTCACCTGGGTGGAGGCCGACCGGCGTACGACGACGATCATCGCCGCCAACGCCCGGACGATCGGCTTCGACTCCGCCGACGTGCGCAGCGGCTCGGTCGCTTCGGTGCTCCGTCGAGGCGCCACCTCGCCCTACCACCTGGTGCTCAGCGACCCGCCGTACCCCCTGTCGACCGCGGACGTGGTGACCGATCTCGAGCTCCTGCGCGACCACGGCTGGCTGGCACCCGAGGCACTCGTGGTGGTGGAGCGACCCACCCGCGGCGATCCGCTGGCCTGGCCGGAGGGATACACCCCCCGGAGCGAGCGACGCTACGGCGAGACGATGCTCTGGTCGGCGCTCTGGACCGGACCGGTGGTGTAACTTCACGCCAGGACGCCCCAGCGACCCGAGGAGTGAACGATGACCCGTCGCGCGGTCTGCCCCGGGTCCTTCGACCCCGTCACGCACGGGCACCTCGACATCATCTCTCGCGCATCCCGGGTCTTCGACGAGGTCATCGTCGCGGTCGGCGTCAACGTCTCCAAGAAGCGGCTGTTCTCGGCCGACGAGCGGATCGAGATGCTCCGCACCGCCTGCGTGGGCATCGACAACGTGCGAGTCAGCGGCTTCGACGGCCTGCTCACCGCGTTCTGCGTCGACAACGACGCGGTCGCCATCGTGAAAGGACTGCGCGCCGGAGGCGACTTCGACTACGAGCTCCAGATGGCCCAGATGAACGCCAGCCTCGCCCCCGGGGTGGAGACGGTCCTGTTGCCCACCGCCCCTCCTCACGCCTTCGTGTCCTCCTCGCTGGTGAAGGAGGTCGCCGCCTTCGGTGGCGACGTCTCCGGCTTCGTCTCCGGCTTCGTCCACGAGCGGCTGCTCACCCGCCTCGCCGAGCGCGCCGACGGCGACTGACGTCGGCAGGCCGAGCGGCTGTCCCAGCTCTGTCCGCGGGATGTCGTCGCGGCTGGTCGCCGGGAGACCGGAAGTATGACGTTGTCCGGGTAGGGAGGGGTCACTCTCGGCAGTGAACCGATAGGTGTTGTTTCGCCTGGGAGCGGGTGGATGGATGGCCGCGTACCGACCGGCCCCCGCTGCCTCTTCGGTGGTCATGGCGGAACTGGCTTCGCCCGGAAGCAGGTCGGCGTGGCTTCGCCTGGGAGCGGGTGGATGCGTGGCCGCGCGTAGCCGACCGGCTCCCGCCGTCAAGGACCTCCGCTGCGCTCCGGCCACTGCGTGGCGCCTTCGGCGTCCTTGACCGCGGGCCCCTGACGGTCGGCTCCACGGCGCGGTTGACGGCACGGGCTCCGCCCGCGCCGCCGCCAAGCGGCCACCCCCGGGTGAGGCCCACCAGCTCCCTTGTCGGTTCCGGTGACCCGTCTCCCGCAGGTGTGTGGCGTCTGCTGCTCCCCTGGGGTACTGAGCGCCTGGTCTACCAAGCCCTCAGCACCCGCAAACCCGCACCAGACGGGGTGGTTCTGCCGTTTCAGCACAATCGTCGTGCCGTTTCGGAACAAACGGTGCACTTCAGCCCGGAGGGGGCCGTCGGGACTCCATCGTTTGGGCGCAAACTGCAAGGATCTGAGTGGATTTCGTGCAGTTTCGGAACAATCGACGACCCCAGCAGGCCCCGACAGGGGACCGTGAGCCGGAAACCAGCCGAAACGAGGGGACCGCCGTCCCGGCGTAGCTGCCATGTCGGTCAGCACCACAAGAGACCAGCACCCGGGAAAGCCAGCGGAGACCGAAGCACCACCTTCCCGATAGCTGCCCATCCACAGCAACCACAGCAGATCAGCAACCCACCTGGCACCTCATCTGACCTGCACTGGGCGAGTCGGGTTTTGGCGTCCCGAGCGCCACCCGGTTACGATTCTTCAGATTTGTCGTGTCCTCATCCGGGAGTGATCAGCTGACCAGCCTGGACCCGAGAGCGCCGCTCGTGCTCGATACCCACGAGCTCGGCCGCCGCCCGGGGTCCCAGCGTCAGGTGTCGCTCACGGTGCCGGCCCCGGCAGATCTGGGCATCGATGTCCTCAGTGTCCCCGAAGGCTCGCCGGTCGACCTCGACCTGCGACTGGAAGCGGTCATGGAGGGGGTGCTGGTCACGGGTTCGGCGACAGCCGAGCTCACCGGCGAGTGCGCGAGGTGCCTGGAGGCGATCACCGACGAGGTGAGCGTGGACTTCCAGGAACTCTTCGAGTACGACGACCGTGGCCGGCCCGCCGACGACGAGGAGGCCGGTGTCCGACGGCTCGAGGGAGACCTGCTCGATCTCGAGCCGCTGCTGCGCGACGCAGTGGTGCTGGAGCTGCCGTTCCAGCCGCTGTGCATGGAGGACTGTCCCGGGCTGTGCGTCGAGTGTGGCGCCCGGCTCGCCGATGAGCCCGACCACGCACACCAGGCGGTGGTGGATCCGCGGTGGGCAGCCCTCGCGACGCTGCAGCAAGACGTTGACGTGACCGGCAAGACCGAGGAGAAGTGAAGTGGCTGTCCCGAAGCGGAAGATGTCGCGCAGCAACACGCGCCACCGCCGTTCGCAGTGGAAGACCACTGCACCGACCCTGGTGACCTGCGCCAACCCCGCCTGTGGTGCCAAGCACCTCCCGCACCGTGCGTGTGGGGTGTGCGGTCAGTATGGCGCCCGGGCCAACCGCCGCCAGGTCCTCTGACCCGCCCGGTCCACTGACCGAGCACACCGCGCTCCGAGAGGCGCTCGGGAATCCTGAGCTCGACCCCGAGCTCCTCGAGCGCGCCCTCACACATCGCTCCTACGCCTACGAGAACGGTCAGATCCCGACCAACGAGCGGCTGGAGTTCCTCGGCGACTCCGTGCTCGGCATCGTGGTGACCGAGTCGCTCTTCCGCAACCATCCCGATCTCTCGGAGGGTCGGCTCGCCAAGCTGCGGGCAGCTGTGGTCAACGCCCGGGCGCTGGCCGACGTGGCCCGAGAGATCGGCCTCGGCGCGTCGATCAAGCTCGGTCGCGGTGAGGAGACCACCGGCGGCCGCGAGAAGGCCTCGATCCTCTCCGACACCGTCGAGGCGGTGATCGGAGCGATCCACCTCAGCGCCGGGATCGAGGAGTCCCGCCGAGTCGTGCACCTGCTCTTCGACCCGGTCATGGCGGCCGCCGCCGACATGGGCGCCGGCCTCGACTGGAAGACCTCCTTGCAGGAGCTGACGGCCGAGCTGGGTCTCGGCGTCCCGGAGTACGTCATCGAGGACGACGGCCCCGACCACATGAAGACGTTCACCGCCCAGGTGCGGGTCGGCGAGGACCTCTACGGGCACGGCGTCGGGCGCTCGAAGAAGGAGGCGGAACAGGGCGCCGCCGAGACGGCGTACGGCGAGCTGCGTGCCGCCGGTCCGGTCGCCCCGGACGCCCCCACCGCCGACTGATGCCGGAGCTGCCCGAGGTCGAGGTGGTGCGCGCCGGGCTGGAGGAGCACACCGTCGGCGCCACCATCGCCGCGGTCGAGGTGCTGCACCCTCGCCCGGTGCGACGCGACCCGCGTGGCCCCGAGGGCTTTGCCGCGGCGCTGATCGGCCATCGGATCGAGGCCGTCCGGCGCCGTGGAAAGTACTTCTGGCTGGCGCTCGAGGACGGCGACGCCCTGCTCGGCCATCTCGGCATGAGCGGCCAGTTCCTCCTGCAGCCGCCCGACGCTCCGGACGAGCGACACCTGCGGGTCCGGCTCCGACTGGTCGGCGCGACCAATGACCGAGAGCTTCGCTTCGTCGATCAACGCATGTTCGGGGGTCTGTCGGTGTCCGCGGGTGGTGCGGAGCTGCCGGCGGAGATCGCCCACATCGCCCGGGATCCGCTCGACCTCGCCTTCGACGAGGACGCCTTCGTCCGGCGGGTGCGTCGCTCCGACTCGGGGATCAAGCGCCTGCTGCTGGACCAGACGGTGATCAGTGGGGTCGGCAACATCTACGCCGACGAGGCGTTGTGGCGCAGCCGCCTTCACGCGGAGCGGATCGGCAGCCGACTCACCCGTCGCCAGGTGTTCGACCTGCTCGGCCAGGTCCGCGTGGTGATGGGCGAGGCACTGGCCCAGGGCGGCACCTCCTTCGACGCGCTCTATGTCAACGTCAACGGTGAGTCGGGCTACTTCGACCGCTCCCTGCACGCCTACGGGCGCGAGGCCATGCCCTGTGACCGGTGCGGTGCCCCCATCCGCCGGGTCGCGTTCATGAACCGGTCGTCGTACTTCTGCCCGGTCTGCCAGCGGCCGCCGCGCGGCATCGGCCGCAAGAGACCCACCTCGCCGAATTGACCCACCGCTGCTTCGGTGGGACTCTTGGAGATGGTCCGCGCGCGGCGTCGGACCGTCCCCACTGACCACGGAGGCGTTGATGGCCAAAGCGCTGATCGGCTATCTGAGCAACGACCGGCGCAGCACCGACCGTCTGGCGACCGACAACGCGCGTCTGCGCGCGCGGATCGGTGAGCTGGAGCAGTTGGTGCTCAGGCTTCAGGAAGAGAACGACTCCCTGCTCTCTCAGCGGGCCGAGCAGTTGCTCGTGCTCGACGAGGAGATGCAGCCCGCCTGAAGCCGGTCGCACGACCCGGCCGCTGAGCGGACCGGGCGGGCTGGCCTTGTCCGCGCCCGAAGACTGGTAGCGTCCTGCGCCCGTGGGCAGCGGCATCGTGGAGGCCATCCTGCCGGCGCGACTGGGGCGCCGGTTCCGGTTCGTCGTCGTCGCCTCGTGGATCTCCAATCTCGGCGACGGCATCTCCTTGGCGGCCGGCCCTCTGCTGATCGCCTCGCTCACCCGTGATCCACTCCTGGTGGCGCTCGCGCCGGTGATGCAACAACTGCCCTGGCTGCTGTTTGGGCTGTACGCCGGTGCTGTGGTCGACCGAGTGGATCGACGCATCGTCCTGGTCACCGCCAACCTGTGCCGTGCCGTCGTACTGCTGGTGTTGGCGACTGCCATCGCCGGCGGCTGGGTAGGGATCGGCGGGGTGCTCGTCGCACTGTTCCTGTTCGGGCTGTGTGAGACCTTCGCCGACACCACGTCGAGCGCGCTCACCCCGATGCTGGTCCGCAGCGAGGACCTCGGCACCGCCAACTCGCGGCTGTTCGGCGGCTACATCGTCGTCAACCAGCTCGCTGGCCCGCCTATCGGCGCCGCGCTGTTCGCTGCCGGCATGGCGCTGCCCTTTGTCACCGAGCTGGTGTGCGTCGTGTTCGGGGCGATGCTGGTCGCCAGGATCACGCTGCCTCCGCTTCAGCGCGCGGGAGGGGCCAGCCATGTGCGTCGTGACATAGCCGAGGGGGTGCGCTGGGTCTGGCACAACCCGCCTGTGCGGACCCTGGCGCTGATCATCGTCAGCTTCAACGTGACCTGGGGTGCGGGCTGGTCGGTGCTGGTGCTCTACGCGACCGTGCATCTGGGCATGGGGGAGGTCGGCTTCGGCCTGCTCAGTTCGGCAACCGCCGTCGGCGGACTGGTCGGCACCGCGTCCTATGGCTGGCTGGAGCGCCACGTCCGGCTGGTCACGTTGATGAGGGTCTGTCTGAGCCTGGAGGTGCTGATGCATCTCTGCCTGGCCCTGACGACGGCGCCCTGGGTCGCGATGGTGATCATGTTCGGCTTCGGGGTCTATGCGTTCGTGTGGGCGACCCTCTCGCAGACGGTGCGCCAGCGCGCCGTACCGCTGGACTTCCAAGGCCGGGTGGGCAGCGTCTACAGCGTCGGGGTGTACGGCGGCATGGCTGTCGGCAGCCTCCTCGGTGGCGTGATCGCGCGGCACCTCGGCATCACCGCACCGTTCTGGTTCGCCTTCGTCGCCACTGGCCTGATCCTGGCGTCGGTGTGGCGACAGCTGCCACACCTGTCCCAAGCCGAGGTGCCGACCCGCTGAGCACCCCTCTGGACGGGTCGTGCAGTCAGCCCGCGCGGTACACCGAGACCGCCCACGTGGAGTCGGGCGCGAACGCATCGAGTTGCCACGTCCCGAACCTGTGCTCGAGGGTCCAGCCCGCCGCCGCCGCGTCGCGGTCCAGGTCGGCGATCGCGTAGGTGCGGCCCTCCGGTGGGCCGGCCTCTGCCTCGGTCGCGAAGCCGAACACCGCTCGCCCGCCTGAGCGGAGCACTCCGGCGAGCCGGCGCAGGACCCGGGGCTCGCTGCCTTCGGCCACGAAGTGCATCACGTTGCCCGGACAGACGATGAGGTCGAACTCACCTGGCAAGCCTGCATCGGTGAGTGCGTCGGAGGTCAGCTCGGCCAGGTCGATCACCGCCAACGGCAAGCCCGGGTAGAACCGACGCCCGGCCTCGACGAGCACCGGGTCCGCGTCCACACCGACTGCCTGGTGTCCCTGACCGGCGAGGTAGGCGGCCACCCGGCCGACGCCACAGCCGGCGTCGAGGATCGCCGACCCTCGGGGCAGGATTGCGTCGATCAACCGCGCCTCACCGTCGATGTCCTCGCCCTGCTCGGTCAGCCGGACGAAACGACTCGCATAGTCGGTGCGCTGCTCCGGGCTCCGTGCGCGGAACCAGCGCGGGCTCGCCTTGGCCTCCACGCCGGGGACAGCGTCGGGATCAGTCTCCTCGGAGCTCATGAGGCATGGTTGCATGGCCGTTGGCCTTGATCCGTGCGGAGGTGGCGCCCCGGGCCTCGGTGCTGGTGGGCTGGGGTGCTGGGCCGCTGGGGTGCTCGCCGCCGGGCAGCGATCGGGAGAGGCGGGTCGGTGCCCCGGGTTGTCGGCCGGGTTGCTGGTGGTCCGTGGTTGCGTCCGACAGGGTGCCTACCGGGAGAGCGGTGCTCGGCTTCCGGCTGCGCTGCCGGGTTGCTGGCCGCCGGTGGTCACTCCTGTCACCGCTTTCACAAGGTATGTAGGGATCGCTCCGCTTACCTCGGTGAACGACGCACGGTAAGTGCAGGCATCACCACATACCTTGGGAAAGCAGCAACCCGTGTGCCTGCTGTGACCAGCGTCGCGGGGCCGGGCCGGGGAGGGTCATCGATTGGGCGCAAACTGCATGTCGCTCGGTCCCGGATTGCGGTTTGGGCCCAAACGGCAACCCTCGATCTGCCGGGGCCCGTCTCCCGCGCCCTTGTGGGCCTCGCCGCCATTTGCCGCGGGTCTGTGACGGATTCACGCGCATGGAGTTGGATGACCCCATGGACCCACTCGCGGAACTGCTCGCGGAGCTGCCGGACGGCGTCGTGCTCACCGACCCGGACGGGATGGAGAAGTACCGTCACGACTGGTCCCACGACGCCGCAGCGGGCCACCCGGTGGCGGTGGTGCGACCCGAGAACGCCGAGCAGGTGCAGACCGCCGTGCGCTGGGCGGCGGGCCACCGCCTCCCCGTGGTCCCGCGAGGCGCGGGGTCCGGGCTCTCCGGGGGCGCCACCGCCGTCGAGGGCGGGATCGTGGTGTCGATGGAGCGGATGCGCGCCATCGAGATCGATGTCGCCTCCCGGGTTGCGGTCGCCGAGCCCGGCGCGTTCAACGCCGAGGTGAAGGCTGCCGCCGCCGAGCACGGGCTCTGGTATCCGCCCGACCCGTCGTCGTACGAGATCTGTTCGATCGGCGGCAACATCGCGACCAACGCTGGCGGCCTCTGCTGCGTGAAGTACGGCGTGACCACGGACTACGTGCTCGGCATGGATGTCGTGCTCGCCGACGGGACGCTCGTCCAGCTCGGTGGCCCGCGGGTCAAGGACGTCGCCGGGCTGTCGCTCCTGAAGCTCTTCGTCGGCAGCGAGGGCACCCTCGGGATCGTGACCCGGGTGCTCTTGCGGCTGGTGCCGGCTCAAGGTGCTCGCTCGACCCTGGTCGCGACCTTCTCGGGTGTGCCGGCCGCGGCCGAGGCGGTGGTGAGCGTCGGTCGCACCCTGCGGCCCTCGATGCTCGAGCTGATGGATCAGGCCTCGATCAACGCCGTCGAGGACTACCGGTCGATGGGCCTGGATCGCGCCGCCGGCGCCCTGCTGGTGGCGCAGTCGGATGCACCCGGTGCTGCTCGAGGCGAGGAGGTCGCCGTCATCGAGACGGCCTGTCGTACGGCGGGCGCCACCGACGTCTTCGTCACCGACGACGCCGACGAAGGCGAGATGTTCGTGGAGGCCCGCCGCGCCGCCTTCCCCGCGATCGAGGCCAGGGGCGCGCTCCTGCTCGAGGACGTCGGCGCACCGGTCCCGGTCCTGCCCGACCTGCTGGCCGCCGTGGCCGCGATCTCGAAGGAGCACGGCGTCGAGATCCCCACGGTCGCCCACGCGGGGGACGGCAACACCCACCCGATCATCGTCTACGACCCCGCCGATCCCGACTCCGAACGGCGAGCGCGGGCTGCCTTCGACGCGATCCTGGCCGCGGCCATCCGGCTCGGCGGCACCATCACTGGTGAGCACGGCGTGGGCCGGACGAAGAAGGCGGCCCTGCCCGACCAGCTCGGCCCGGACGTGATGGAGCTCAACCGCCGGATCAAGGCCGCCTTGGATCCCGACGGGATCCTCAATCCCGGCGCCATCTTGTAGCCGCTCAGGGGCGTCGTACGCCGTTGTCCCACCCGCGCCGCCTTGCGGCGACACGCACGCCGGAGCCTTCGGCTGTCGGCGGTGTCCCTTAGGCTAGTCAGCGCCGTGCTTCCCCCGAGCGGGCATCCTCAGAGGATGCCCCGGCCGCAGCCGTGACCGCCGGAGTGAGGAGCCCTGTTGTACCTGAAGAGCCTGACCCTCAAGGGGTTCAAGTCCTTCGCCTCCTCCACGACCCTGCAGCTGGAGCCGGGCATCACCTGCATCGTGGGGCCCAACGGCTCGGGCAAGTCCAACGTCGTCGATGCGCTGGCCTGGGTGATGGGTGAGCAGGGCGCCAAGTCCCTGCGCGGCGGCAAGATGGAGGACGTCATCTTCGCCGGCACCTCAGGTCGACCGCCGCTGGGGCGGGCCGAGGTGCAGTTGACCATCGACAACAGCGATGGCGCCCTGCCGATCGACTACTCCGAGGTCACCATCTCCCGCACCATGTTCCGCAGCGGAGGCTCCGAATACGCCATCAACGGCAACCAGTGCCGACTGCTCGACGTCCAGGAGCTGCTCAGCGACTCCGGCATCGGCCGCGAGATGCACGTCATCGTCGGTCAGGGGCAGCTTGACTCGATCCTGCACGCCACCCCCGAGGACCGCCGTGGCTTCATCGAGGAGGCCGCCGGTGTCCTCAAGCACCGCAAGCGCAAGGAGAAGGCGCTCCGC
Organism: Nocardioidaceae bacterium; assembly: GCA_039811985.1. GTDB lineage: Bacteria > Actinomycetota > Actinomycetes > Propionibacteriales > Nocardioidaceae > Nocardioides. The sequence continues at coordinate 48,550 of JBDHZT010000009.1, forward strand.
AAGCTCGACGCCACCGACGGCAACCTGACCCGCCTCGCCGATCTGCTCACCGAGATCCGACGCCAGCTCAAGCCCCTCGGCCGTCAGGCCGAGGTGGCCCGCAAGGCCGTGGCGATCCAGGCCGACGTCCGCGACGCCCGCGCCCGACTGCTCGCCGACGACCTGGTCACCGTGCGTGGTGCGCTGGAGCAGGAGCTCGCCGACGAGTCGATCTTGATCGAGCGGCGCACGGAGGTGGAGGCCGGCCTGGCCCAGGTGCAGCAAGCCGAAGCCGGTGTCGAGGCCAAGCTCCGCGAGGACCTGCCAGCCCTGGCCCGGGCCCAGGAGATCTGGTTCGGGCTGTCCGGGCTGCGTGAGCGGCTGCGCGGCACCGAGTCGCTCGCCGTCGAGCGGGTGCGCAATGCGCAGGGTGCCACCGAGCTGGAGTTCGAGTCCGGCCGCGACCCGGAGACCCTGGAGGCCGAGGCCGAGCGGGTGCGTGAGCAGGAGGCTGCGATCAGTGCGGAGGTCGACCAGCAGCGCTCCGTGCTCGAGTCCGCCGTCACGGGACGTCGCCACGCCGAGGACGCTGCCGCCGAGGAGGAGCGCCGGGTCACCGCGTTGCAGCGTGCGGCGGCCGATCGTCGCGAGGGTCTCGCCCGACTGCACGGCCAGGTCAACGCGCTGAAGTCCCGGGCTGCGGCCGCCGACGACGAGATCGGCCGACTCGCGCTGGCCCGCGAGGAAGCACTCGCGCGGGCGGAGCGAGCCCAGCGCGACTTCACCGCACTGGAGACACAGGTCGCCGGTCTCGACGCCGGCGAAGAGGGTCTCGACGCCGAGCATGAGGCCGCCCTAGCCGGCCTCACCGACGTCGACGAGCGGCTCGCCAAGATGCGCGACGCCGCGCTGCAAGCCGACCGCGATCGGGCGTCGCTGGCGGCGCGCAAGGATGCTCTCGAGCTTGGTCTCAGCCGCAAGGACGGCGCCGGTGCACTGCTTGCGGCCTCAGACTCGGTCTCCGGTCTCCTCGGCTCGGTGGCCGCCCTGCTCTCGGTGAGAGCGGGCTACGAAGCCGCGGTCGCCGCGGCGCTGGGGAGTGCCGCGGACGCGGTCGTGGTCCGCGACTCCGGAGCCGCCCTGTCAGCGATCGATCACCTCAAGACCGATGACCTCGGTCGTGCCGGCCTGATCCTGGGCGGGGCTCCGCCGCCCACGGAGGAGTGGCCGCAGTTGCCCGCGCACGCGTCGTACGCTCGCGACATGGTCGAGGCGCCGGCCGAGCTGACCGGTGCGCTCGCGCGACTGCTCTTCAAGGTCGCCGTCGTCGACGACCTGGCCACCGCCCGCGCGCTGGTGGCGGAGTTGCCGGACCTCGTCGCCGTGACCCGGGACGGTGACCTGCTCGGCGCTCACTTCGCGTCCGGCGGCTCGTCCAGCCAGCCGTCACTGCTGGAGATTCAGGCCGCCGTCGACGAGGCCGCCGAGCAGCTCGCCGAAGCCGTGGCCAGCTCCGAGCGGCTCGGCTTCGAGATGTCGCGGCTGGAGGCCGAGCGGCTCGATGCCCAGAAGCGTGTCGACGTCGCCCTCGCGAAGCTGCACGAGTCCGACGCCACCTTGGCAGCCGTGGCCGAGGAGCTCGGTCAGCACGGCTCGCTGTCCCGGGCCGCCCGCGCCGAGGCCGACCGGCTCGCCCAGACCATCGCCGGAGCCGAGGAGGCCCGCAACCACGACCTTGCCGGCCTGGCCGAGCTGGAGACGCGGCTGGCGAAGGCCGAGGACGCCACCGATGAGGAGCCGGACACCAGCGAGCGCGAGCGGCTGGCCGAAGTCGCCCGGGCCGCGCGCCAGGCCGAGATGGACGCACGGCTGGCGCTGCGCACCGCGGAGGAGCGGGCTCGAGCGCTGCACGGTCGCGCCGCCTCGCTGCTGCGGGCTGCGCAGACCGAGCGGGAGTCGCGCGAGCGAGCGCGGGAGCGGCGCGAGCGGATCCTGCGGGAGGGCGAGGCCGCCCGCGCAGTGGTAGCGGCAATGGAGGTCGTCTTGGTGCGACTCGACGCCTCGGTGGATCTCGCGACCGTGGAGCGCGCCGAGGTCGAGCGGGCGCGGGCCCGGCGCGAGCAGGAGCTGGTCGAGGTCCGCACCCGACTGCGCGAGCTGACCCGTGAGCACGACGAGCTGGTCAACTCCGTCCACCGCGACGAGATGGCCCGCACCCAGCAGCGTATGCGGATCGAGCAGCTCGAAGAGCGGGCGCTCGAAGAGCTCGGTCTCGACGCGGACTCGCTGGTCAGTGACTACGGCCCCGACCAGTTGGTGCCGCCCGTGTTGAGCCTCGTCGAAGGGCCCGTCGGCGAGGTCACTGAGGGCGACGAAGCACCGGAGCCGGTGCCGTTCGTCCGCGAGGAGCAGCAGAAGCGGCTGCGCACCGCCGAGCGGTCGTTGTCGATGCTCGGTCGGGTCAACCCGCTCGCGCTGGAGGAGTTCTCCGCGATGGAGGAGCGGCACAAGTTCCTCACCGAGCAGTTGGAGGACCTCAAGCACACGCGGCGCGACCTGCTCGACATCATCCGCGAGGTCGACGCCAGGGTGGAGCAGGTGTTCACCGAGGCCTACGCCGATGTGGAGGTCGCGTTCGAGGAGACCTTCGCCCGGCTGTTCCCCGGCGGCGAGGGTCGGTTGGTGCTCACCGACCCCGACGACATGCTCGCCACCGGGGTCGAGGTCGAGGCGCGACCACCGGGCAAGAAGATCAAGCGCCTGTCGCTGCTCTCCGGCGGTGAGCGGTCGCTGGTCGCGGTGGCGTTCTTGGTGGCGCTCTTCAAGGCCCGCCCGTCGCCGTTCTACATCCTCGACGAGGTCGAGGCCGCGCTCGACGACACCAACCTCGGTCGACTGCTGGAGATCTACGAGGAGCTTCGGGCCCACTCCCAGCTGCTCGTGATCACCCACCAGAAGCGCACCATGGAGGTGGGCGACGCCCTCTACGGCGTCTCCATGCGCGGGGACGGTGTCTCGACCGTGATCAGCCAGCGTCTGCGCGAGGCCGAGTCCGCCTGAATCGAGCCGATGTGTTCGGCCCAGCAGCGTGTCGCGATTGGGTCGTTGCTTGCCCGATGTGGCACCGTTGAGACAACGGGTTCGTCGTTCTTCTTCGGGGGTAGTTCCGCATGGTCCTGATCGGCTTTGCCATGGTGTTGATCCTGGTGGTCGCCGCCGCGGTGGTGGCCTATGTCGCGTTCCCTCATCGCGGGCAGCAGATGCCGGTGATGCCCTGGCTCGGTGATGCGATGCACAAGACCGTCGAGTCGATGCCGACCGGCGCGACGCCCGAGGACTTCTACGAGCACGCGGAGAGCTCCTCTCGCTGACCGCGTTCTGCTGACGCCCTTCCATCTGGTGTCGTCGGCGGTGGACCGGCTCTGCTTGGATATCGCGCATGGACTGGCTCTATGTGATCGTCGTGATCGCCGTCGTCGGCGTGCTGGCGGTGGCTGGACTGCTGACCGCCACGCGTCGTCGTACGCCGCCCAGCGGCGGCACCGAGGTCCTCACCCGCCCCGAACAAGAGGCGCCGACGACCGAGCCCGGTCCGCCAGCGGAGGCGGCGACCGCCACGCTAGAGGAGCCCGAGGCGGAGAAGCCGGAGAGCACGGCGTCGCGGCTGGTGCGGCTGCGGCAGCGCCTCGCCGGCTCGCAGGGAACACTCGGCCGCGGCCTGCTGGCGCTGCTGTCTCGAGATCGCCTCGACGAAGACACCTGGGAGTCGATCGAAGACACCCTGCTGACCGCCGACATCGGGGTCCAACCCACCCAGCAGGTCGTCGAGCACCTGCGCACCCGACTGCGGGTGGAGGGCGGACAGGTCGCCGACGCCCGGTCGGTCCTCCGAGACGAGCTGCTCGAGCTGGTCGACCCGACCATGGACCGACGACTTCAGGTCAGCGGCGAGGAGGGCAACCCCGGGGTGGTCCTCGTGGTCGGCGTCAACGGCTCCGGGAAGACGACCACGGTCGGCAAGATCGCGCGCATCCTCGTGGCCGAGGACCGCTCGGTGGTGCTCGGCGCGGCCGACACCTTCCGTGCCGCCGCCGTGGACCAGCTGGCGACCTGGGCCGAGCGGGTCGGGGTCGAGGTGGTCCGCGGTCCCGAAGGCAGTGACCCGGCTTCGGTCGCGTTCGAGGCGGTCAAGGACGGCATCGACCGTGGCGCCGACACCGTCATCGTGGACACCGCCGGCCGCCTGCAGAACAAGGCCGGCCTGATGGACGAGCTCGGCAAGGTGAAGCGCGTCATCGAGAAGCAGGCGCCGGTGACCGAGGTCCTGCTCGTGCTGGACGCCACCACCGGGCAGAACGGCCTGATCCAGGCCAAGGTCTTCTCCGAGGTCGTGGACGTCACCGGCATCGTGTTGACCAAGCTGGACGGGTCGGCCAAGGGCGGCATCGTGATGGCCGTCCAGCGGGATCTGGGTGTGCCGGTGAAGCTCGTCGGTCTGGGTGAGGGCCCCGACGACCTGGCGCCGTTCGACCCGCAGGCGTTCGTCGACGCGCTCCTCGGCTGACCCAGCCCGGAGACCCCGCCGGAGCCAGCCGACCGACCCTCCGTTCACACGGCCGTAACATCCGGCGCCAACTCGTTGCCTACCCGCAACACAGCACGACGCGCGGTGAAACCTTGACGCCACAGGCTGAGGCGCAACGAGGACGGGTGCAAGTGCCGACAGCGCCGTCAGCCCCGCTGACCCGTCCGTGGCCCTGAAACCTACGGAGGTTCCGTGGACGGCTATTACGCCTGGATGCTGATGTCATCCTCGCTGGTCTTGATGATGACAGTGCCGGCACTGGCCCTGTTCTACGGCGGCATGAGCCGCTCGAAGTCCGTGCTGAACATGATGATGATGTCCTTCACCGCCCTCGGCGTCGTGGGGATCGTGTATGTGCTCTGGGGCTGGTCGATGTCTTATGCCGGCACCAACGTCGCGGGTTTGTTTGCCAACCCGTTCTCGGCGTTCGGCCTGAAGGGTGTCGACTACGCCGACTACGTCTATGTCGCCTTCCAGCTGACCTTCGCCGTGATCACCGCGGCGCTGATCAGCGGCGCCATTGCCGACCGGGTGAAGTTCTCGGCCTGGCTGGTCTTCCTGCCGCTGTGGGTGACGCTGTCCTACTTCCCCCTCGCCCACATGGTGTGGGGCGGCGGCTTCTTGTCCGGCGCATCCGAGCACGGTCTCTCGGCCACGCTGTTCGGCTTCGTCGACGGCGCGGCCAAGGTCATCCCGCAGGACTACGCGGGTGGCACCGTTGTGCACATCAATGCCGGTGTCGCCGGACTGGTGCTCGTGCTGCTGATCGGCAAGCGTCTCGGCTTCGGGGCCGAGCCGATGAAGCCCCACAACCTGACTCTCACCATGATCGGGGCCGGGCTGCTGTGGTTCGGCTGGTTCGGCTTCAACGTCGGCTCGATCGTGTTCGTGGCCGGCGACGGCGGCGAGAAGGACATCGCCCAGTTCATGAGCGAGACCGGGGTGACCTGGATCAACACCACCCTGGCGACCTGTGCCGCGATGCTCGCCTGGCTGGCGGTGGAGAGACTCCGGGACGGCAAGGGCACCTCACTGGGCGCTGCGTCCGGTGTGGTGGCGGGTCTTGTCGCGATCACCCCATCGTGCGGCTCGGTCGATGTGTACGGCGCGTTGATCATCGGCGTGGTCGCCGGTGCGGCCTGCGCCTACGCTGTCGGGCTGAAGTACAAGTTCGGATATGACGACTCGCTGGACGTCGTGGGCGTGCACCTGGTCGGTGGCATCGTCGGCACGGTGCTGATCGGCGTGGTCTCCTCGGCCAGTGCCCCAGGTGGCGTCGACGGATTGTTGTACGGCGGGGGAGTCAAGCCGCTCGTCGTACAGACGCTGACGGCGGCCTTCGCCATCGCCTGGTCGGCGATCGCGACTCTGATCGTTGGTCTGGCGATCAAGTACACCCTGGGCTGGCGGATCACCGAGGAGTCGGAGAGCGAGGGCATCGACTTCAACGAGCACGGCGAGTCGGCCTACGACCTCGGCCTCAGTGGCGGTGCCCGCCGGGCCGGAGCGCTGGTCGGTGCCGTGGCCGCCACCAGCTCGAGCAAGGAAGAGGCGAACGCATGAAGCTCATCACCGCGGTGATCAAGCCGCACAAGTGGGAGGACGTCCGTGAGGCGCTCGAGACCTTCGGAGTGACCGGGATGACCGTGTCCGAGGTCTCCGGCTACGGACGTCAGAAGGGGCACACCGAGGTCTACCGGGGGGCGGAGTACGACATCGCGCTCGTCCCCAAGATCCGCATCGAGATCGTCGTCGACGACTCGGACGCCGCGGACGTGGTGGACATCGTGGTGAAGACCGCCCAGACGGGGCGGATCGGTGACGGGAAGGTATGGGTGGCGCCGGTCGACTCCGTGGTCAGGGTTCGCACGGGGGAGCGCGACGAGGCGGCCCTCTGAGGACCACCCCGAACCGATGAGTGGGGCGCGGCTGCACGGCACCAGCCGCGCCCCACTCGGCCATGCTCGGAGGCATCGTTCGTGATCTCTATCAGGAGGTGCGATGACGGCGTCGGGCCGCGCGCGGCGCACTGCTGAGGCGGACGCACTGTGCTCGGGTGCCTACGCCGCCGCAGACGCACCGACCGAGGGGGTGGCGCTGGTCGCGGTCGGCGGCTTCGGCCGCGGCGAGCTGGCGCCGTACTCCGATCTCGACGTCGTGCTCGTCCACGACGCCGACGCGATGGTCGATCCGTGGGTGGAGCGGCTGTGGTATCCCCTGTGGGACTCCGGCAGTCGGCTGGATCATGCGGTCCGGTCCCTGCCAGAGATGGTGGACGCGGCCGCGACAGATCCTCGGGTGGCCACCGGGCTGCTCGACCTCCGGCATCTGGCCGGTGACCCGAACCTCACCTTGCGGCTGCGCTCGGTGATGCTCGCGCAGTGGCGACGAGAGGCCAGGGACCGCTTGCCTGCCCTGCACAAGCTGGTCATCTCACGCCATGACTTGGTCGGTGAGCTGGCGCACTCCTCGGTCCCCGACCTCAAAGAGGCCCAGGGGGGCTTGCGCGACGCCACGGTGCTGCGGGCCCTGGTGGCCAGCTGGTTAGTGGACGTCCCGCACGTCGAGCTGGAGCGCTCCCGCCGAGCGCTCCTCGACGTGCGAGACGTGTTGCACCATGCCACCGGGCGACCTACGGACCGGATCGCTCCAGAGTTGTGGGAGGACATTGCTCGTGGCTGCGACCTGCCGGACGCACGTGCAGCCCAGGTCCATGTGCGCGAGCACGGCCGGCGACTGACCCACCTGTCGCGCGTCGCCTGGCGCCGACTCGACGCCGTGCTCGCCAGGCCGACCTCCCGCCGCGGACCGCGAGCGCCGCGGCTCGCCCCGATCGGTTCGGGCCTGGCCCTGGCTGCCGGTGAGGTGGTGCTCGATGCGCGCACGCGGCCGTCGTCGGATCCGGTATTGCTGCTGCGGGCCGCAGCCGAGGCCGCCGAGCGGGATCTGGTGCTGGCGCCGGCCACTGCGGCGCGGTTGGTCCGCGAGGGCGCCCGGCTGCCAGAGCCGTGGCCGCGAGAGGCACGCCAGCAGCTGACCCGGCTGCTGGCCGCGGGTCGGGGGCTGCTCGGCGTCTGGGAGACCCTCGAGGAGACCGGCGCCCTCGACCTGATCCTGCCCGAGTGGGAGCGGATCCGACTGCTTCCGCACGCTTCGGCGATCCACCGCTTCACCGTCGACCGGCATGTGGTCGAGACCTGTGTCGAGGCCTCGACGTTGATCCGCCGGGCCGCGCGCCCCGACGTACTCATGGTCGGTGCGCTCCTGCACGACATCGGCAAGGGCGGCCTGACCGAGCACAGCGTCGCCGGTGAGCCGATCGCTCGTGCCGTCGCTGCCCGGATGGGCTTCGCCTCCGACGAGGTCGACCTGATCGGCGTCCTGGTCCGGTGGCACTTGTTGCTGGCACAGGTGGCGGCCACGCGGGACCCCGACGATCCTGCAACCGCGACCGACGTCATCGGCCGGGTCGGCTCTGCGGAGGCGATCTCGTTGCTGGCTCTGTTGACCGAGGCCGATGCGCGGGCCACCGCTCCTGCGGCATGGACAAGTTGGCGTGCGGAGCTCGTGCGCCAGCTGGTCCAACGCTGTCTGGCCTCTCTCGCGGACCGGCCCGCGTCGGCCGATGTGCGCCAGCTGGCCATCGCCGTGCCCGACGAGGTGCGGTCCGACCGCGATGCGGTCGCGATAACCCTCGACCAGACGGTCGATGGCGCGCGGCTCACCGTCGTGGCCCGCGACCGAGTCGGGCTGCTCGCCGACGTCGCCGCCTGCCTTGCGCTACAACGTGCCTCGGTGCGGGCGGCGCGGGCATGGGACCAGGGGGAGTACGGCGTCAGCGTCTGGGACGTGGCCGACGAGCTGCTCGACCCGGCCGTGCTACGCCAGCGGTTCGCCGCCGTGGTCGCCGGCCGGGTGAACCCCCGAGATCGGCTCCGGCGACCCAACGGCTCGGCCCTTGGCCCGAGTGTGGCCATCCGACCGGAGGCCTCCGAGCAGTCGACCGTGCTCGAAGTGCGAGCCGCCGACCGTCCCGGCCTGCTCTATCTCGCGCTGGCAGCGCTGGCTCGGCAGGGCATCACCGTCCGCTCCGCCCATGTGGACACCCTCGGCCCACAGGCGGTCGACGTGTTCTATGTCCAGGAGGCCGATGCGGGCGTGCTGTCCGAGAGCCGCGCCGCCCAGGTCGCCCACGCCGTACGCTCCGCACTCGAGCACTAACTGGGTCTGCCACCTTGTGCGACCCGATGACGGGCGTGTTCGTGTTTGCACCTGGATGGAGCAATCCACGTGGGACACCTCAGCGGACGGGCTACCGTGATAGCTGTGGAGCAGGCTGCCTGGCTGGTGGGATGCGTCGTGGCGGCAGCGGTGGCGTTGCCGCTGCTGAGCCGGTGGCTGCAGTCGCCCAGTGCGAGGTCGGGCGGGTCGTCGGGGATGGGCGATGCCTTCGGCAACCTGACCGACGTGTTCAACCCAGGTCAGGCCCGGGCGACGCGGGACCTGAAGGACCATCACCACGCGGGTCCGGTGACCCGCTCACCGGAGGACGAGGACACCGATCCCGTGCGCATCCTGCCGGGTCAAGACGGTCGCCCGGCCTCGGTCCGGGTCCGCAAGACGCCCCCCGAGTCGCCCTAGGACCTGGCGGCCCGCATGTCGCATCCT
>JBDHZT010000010.1:0-56969 GCA_039811985.1 Nocardioidaceae bacterium
GGTGTCCGAGGGGGGACTTGAACCCCCACGCCCGTTAATAGGGCACTAGCACCTCAAGCTAGCGCGTCTGCCAATTCCGCCACCCGGACGAGTGCGACCGAGACTCTAGCAAAGGCGGGGGCGTTTCCGGGCATCGCGGCGCGACGCCGAGGTGTCCGTGCGGGGTGTCAGGATGGAGGCATGTCGGACCAGCCCGCGCGACCGCCGTATGACCCCGCTGCCGAGGTCGTGGGGCTGTGCAGTGACCTGATCAGGATCGACACCACGAACGCCGGCGACGGAGAGGGACCGGGGGAGCGCAAGGCGGCCGAGCACGTCGCCGGGCTGCTGGACGAGGTCGGCATCGCGGTCGAGGTCGTCGAGCTCTTCCCGGGTCGCACCCAGCTGATCGCCCGGTGGGGCGGCGACGGTCGCCGAGACGACGCGCTGCTGGTGCACGGCCACCTCGATGTTGTGCCCGCAGAGGCCGCGGACTGGCAGGTGCATCCGTTCTCCGGCGAGGTGGTCGACGGATACGTCTGGGGTCGCGGCGCGGTCGACATGAAGGACTTCGACGCCATGGTGCTGTCCGTGGTGCGGGCCCGGGCGCGGGCCGGAGTCGTGCCCAGTCGGCCGCTGGTCCTCTGCTTCACCGCCGACGAGGAGGCGGGCGGGCTCTACGGCGCGCTGCCGCTGGTCGAACAACGCCCCGAGTTGTTCGATGGCTGCACCGAGGCGATCGGCGAGGTGGGCGGCTTCAGCGTCGACGTGCGCGGACGCCGGATGTACCTCGTCGAGAGCGCCGAGAAGGGGATGTCGTGGATGCGGCTCCGCGCCCGCGGCCGCGCCGGACACGGCTCGATGATCAACCACGACAACGCCGTCACCGCTCTAGCGCAGGCGGTCGCACGCATCGGCACCCACCAGTGGCCGGTGCGGCTTACCCCCACCATGCAGGTGCTGCTCGCCAGCGTCGGCGAGCTGGCCGGTGTCGAGGCGACGCCGGACAACGCCGAAGCCCTGGTCGAGGAGTTCGGTGGCGCCGCGCGGATGCTCGGCGCGGTCCTACGCAACACCACCAACCCGACCATGCTGAACGCCGGCTACAAGGTGAACGTCATCCCGACCGAGGCCACCGCGCATGTGGATGGCCGCTTCCTGCCAGGCTTCGAAGACGAGTTCTTCAACACCCTTGCCGAGCTGTGCGGGGACCAGGTGGAGGTCGAGATCTTGACGAAGCAGCCACCGTGGGAGATGCCGTACGACGGCGCGCTGGTCGACGCGATGACCCGCTCCGTGCTGGCGGAGGACCAGGACGCCCTGGTGGCGCCGTACCTCATGAGCGGTGGCACCGACGCGAAGTACTTCGGCCGGCTCGGGCTGCGCACCTACGGCTTCACTCCGCTCCGGTTGCCCGCGGACCTGGACTTCACCGCCCTCTTCCACGGCGTCGACGAACGCGTCCCGACCGATGCCCTCGAGTTCGGGGCGCGCGTGCTGGACCGGCTGCTCGAGGACGTGTGAGGGGGAGTCAGACACGGGGGAGTGCAGGCAGCAGGTCTGCGCGCAGCTGCCGGATGATCTTGCGGCGCAGCACCACCCGCCGGGTCCCGTCGGGGGTCACCCGCAAGCGGTCGAGCTCCCATCCCTCGTGCTCGGCGCGCTCGACCAGGAGTCGGGTGACGTAGCTGCGGGAGAACTCACGAGGAATGGTCAGCCGGCAGTACTCCCACTCCACCCCGCGACCGGGCGGTCGGCGCTCGACGCGGGGGGCCATCGGGTCAGGCCCTCGAGACGTCGTCGAGGGCCTCCGCCAGCTCCCCCGGGAGAGTGAGCTCCTCGGTGGAGAGTGCGGCTGCGAGCTGAGCGGCGGTGCGGGCACCGACGATGGGCGCGCTCACCCCGGGACGGTCCCGCACCCAGACCAGCGCGACCTGGAGGGGGGTCCAGTCCAGGCCGTCGGCCGCCCGGGCGACGGCCTCGACGATGCGTGCGCTGCGTTCGTCCAGGTAGGGGGCGACGAATCCCTCGAACGCCGGCGAAGCGGCCCGCGAGTCTGACGGCGTACCGGTGCGGTACTTGCCGGTGAGGACGCCGCGGCCCAGCGGTGACCACGGCAGCACCCCGAGTCCGAGCGCCTCCGCGGCCCCGATCACCTCGGCCTCGATGCGCCGGTTGAGGAGGGAGTACTCCACCTGGGTGGACGCCAATGGTGCCCGGCCGGGGACGGCGCGCTGCCAGGTCGCGGCCTGGGCGGTCTGCCAGCCGGAGTAGTTGGAGATGCCGGCGTACGCCGTCCGACCGGTGGCCACCGCGGTGTCCAGGGCAGCCAGCGTCTCCTCCAGCGGGGCGTCGTCGGCCCACGTGTGCACCTGCCAGAGATCCACATGATCCACATCCAGATGCCGCAGCGAGGCGTCCAGGTCCCGCAACAGCGCTCGACGTGACACATCGACGGTGCGGTGACCGGAGTGCCGGGTGATCCCTGCCTTGGTCGCGAGGACGACATCCTCGCGCGCCACCACCGAGTCGAGCAGCGAGCCGATCAATCGCTCCGATGCGCCGTCGGCGTAGCTGGCAGCCGTGTCGAGCAGCGTCCCTCCGGCTTCGACGAAGGCTACGAGCTGGTCGCGCGCCTCGTGCTCGTCGGTGTCCTGCCCCCAGGTCATCGTGCCCAGTCCCAGTCGGGAGACCTTCAGGCCCGTCCGGCCGAGAGAGCGCTGCTGCATGGGGTGAGACTAGTAGACCGCGTGGTCAGACCGAGCGATGTCCGCGGGGCGCCTCCCCGCGACGCTGGCCCATCCCTCTACGCTGGTCGCCGGCGCCCACCGTGGGAGGCCAACGGGGAAGGGGCGCGCGGTTGAGCTACCTGGAAGCGGTGATCCTCGGGATCGTCGAGGGGCTCACCGAGTTCCTGCCCGTGTCGAGCACCGGCCATCTGACCCTGACCGAGAAGATCCTCGGTCTGCCCGTCGATGACCCCGCCATCACGGCGTACACCGCCGTGATCCAGATGGGGGCCATCGCGGCCGTGCTGCTCTACTTCTTCAGCGACATCTGGCGGATCGCCTCCGCGTGGGTGCGTGGTCTGGTGCACGCGGAGTATCGCGGCTCCTTCGACCACCGCTTCGGCTGGTTCGTGATCGTCGGCACGCTGCCGATCATGGCCATCGGCTTCCTGGCCCGCGACATCATCTCCGGACCGCTGCGCTCGCTGTGGTGGGTCGGCGGTGCGCTGGTCGGCTGGAGCGTGGTGATGTGGTGGGCCGAGCGGAAGGCCACCCAGGCGCGCGGCGAGCGGGACCTGACCCTCCGCGACTGCCTGATGATCGGGCTGGCCCAGTGCATCGCGCTGATCCCCGGTGTCTCCCGTTCGGGAGCCACCATCTCCGTGGGCCTGCTGCGCGGCCTGGATCGGGTGACCGCGACCAGGCTGAGCTTCTTCTTGTCCATCCCCGCCCTCACCGCCGCCGGACTCTTCGAGCTCAAGGACGTCATCGGCAGCCACATCGGCCTCGGCCCGACGATCGTGGGCACCGTGGTCAGCTTCGTGGTCGCCTACGCCGCCATCGCCTGGCTGCTGCGCTTCGTCGCCCACCACCCCATCACCTGGTTCGTGCCCTACCGGGTGCTCCTCGGCGGCGGGGTGCTCGCGTTGTTGGCGGCGGGGGTTATCTCGGCGACGTGATGCGGTTTGGGTCCAAACGGCACAGATCTGGGCCGGATTGTTGCCGTTTGGGCCCAAACCGCAACAGTCACAGCCACCCGGAGCGCTTGAAGAAGACCCACAACCCGGTCACGCTGAGCACCATCAGACCGAGTGCCATGGGGTAGCCCCAGACCCAGTCGAGCTCGGGCATGTAACGGAAGTTCATGCCGTAGATCCCGGCGATCAGGGTGGGTACGACGACGAGTGCGACTCCGGCGGAGATCCGGCGCATGTCCTCGTTCTGCTGGACCGAGATGCCGGCCAGATTGGCTTCGAAGGCGGCAGAGAGCAGCACGTCGAGGGAGTCGATCGTCTCCGAGACTCGGATCAGGTGGTCGGCCACGTCGCGGAAGTAGTACGACGCGTCGCTGGGGATTCCCGGGACCTGGCCGACGGAGAAGCGGCGCATCGGGTCACGGAGCGGCAGGACCGCACGGCGCACCTCGGCGATCTCTCGCTTGAGGGTGTAGATCCTGGCCGAGTCGCTCGTCCGGCGCTCGGAGAATACCGAGGCTTCGATCTCGTCCACGTCGTCCTCGAGGGCCGCGGCGACCACTTCGTACTCGTCGACAATCAGATCGGTGATGGCGTAGAGCACGGCGCCCGGGCCGAGTGCCAGCACTGACGGGCGCTCCTCGAGACGCAGTCTGGCGTCGTGGAGGTTGGCGCCGTCGCCATGTCGGACCGTCACGATGAAGTCGGGGCCTAGGAAGATGTTGATCTCGCCGGTCTCCACGGCGTCGTGCTCGTCGACGTACCACAGCGTCTTCAACGTGATGAACAGCGAACCCTCGTAGTGCTCGAGCTTGGGCCGCTGGTGGGCGGACACCGCGTCTTCGACGGCGAGGGGATGCAGCCGGAAGGCGACCGCCACATCTTCGATCTCGGCCTCGTCCGGCTCACGCAGGCCCACCCAGACGAAGTCACCGGGCTCGGTGATCCCGGCTCGGACCTCGTGCAGATCCTCTGCCTTGCAGTCGAGCGGGACTCGGATGCCGTCGCGGTACACCGCGCTGTCCACGATCACGGCAGAAGGCTAGCCCTCGCGGGCGCCACAGCGGGCACTACAGTCGGGCACCATGGCAACGCTCGTCCTGGTCCGGCACGGTAGGAGCACGGCGAATACGGCGGGGGTGCTGGCCGGCCGGGCCGGGGGAGTCCATCTCGACGACCTGGGCGGTGAGCAGGCAGCGCGGGTGGCGTCCCGGCTCAGGGACGTTCCCCTGGCCGCCCTGGCCTCCAGCCCGTTGCTGCGCTGTCGAGAGACTGCGACGGCGATCGCGACGGCCCACCAGCCGCGGCTGTCCGTGCGCACCGAGCGGGGGCTCACCGAGTGCGACTACGGCGCCTGGGAGGGGCGTCCGCTGCGCGAGCTGGCCAAGGAGAAGCTCTGGCGGACCGTGCAGCAGCATCCCGCAGCTGCCGCCTTCCCCGGCGGGGAGACGCTGGCGGGGATGGCGGCGCGAGCGGTGTCCGCCGTACGACGTCTCGACGCCGCCGTGACCGAGGAGCACGGCGCCCACGCGGTCTGGGCGGCCGTCAGCCACGGCGACCTGATCAAGGCGATCCTGGCGGACGCGCTCGGTCTCCACCTCGACCTGTTCCAGCGCATCCAGGTGGACCCGGCCTCCGTCTCGTTGGTCACCTACGGCGCCGACCGCCCGATGGTGCTCGGCGTCAACACCCAGGAGGGCGGCCTCGGCTGGCTGGGCCACCGACCCAAGCGCTCTGGCCGAGGCGCCACGGTCGGGGGTGGCGCGGGCCCAGCGGCATAGGGCTTGCGGCATAGGCTGGCGAACATGCCTGTCGTCCACGGATTCGACCCGCCCGACCGCTTCGTCGTCGGGACGGTCGGAGAGCCCGGGGCGCGCACCTTCTTCCTGCAGGCCAGGCGGGACGCCAGGTTGACCAGCGTGGCACTCGAGAAGCAACAGGTCGCCGTGCTCGCGGAGCGGATCGACCAGCTGCTCGACACGCTGCTCGCTGACCCGGACATCACCGCGGTCATCCCGGCTGTCGCCCCCGAGGGCAGCGAGGATTCCGCGCCCCTGGACCAGCCGATCGAGGAGGAGTTCCGCGGTGGCACGATGACGCTGTCGTGGGATCCCGACGACGAGCGGATCGTCATCGAGGTGTTCCCGCTCGTGGGGTCCGAGGAGATCGAGTTGGACGACGACGGCGACCCGGTGGAGCCGGAGCCCGAAGAGGTCTTCCTGGTCCGTGTCTCCGCAGGCGCGGCGCGGGCCTTCGTCAGGCGCGCCGTCCAGGTCATCGAGGCCGGTCGACCGAGCTGCCCCTTCTGTGGGATGCCGGTCTCGCCGGATGGCCACCTGTGTGTCCGCGCCAACGGCTTCCGCCGCCGCGAACCGTGACCGGAGAGGCCATCCGTGGTGGCCCGCTGCCGCTGCCGCGCGAACTGCTGGAGGGTGAGCTGACCCTGCACGGACGGATCATGCCGGCCTCCAACGCGACCTTCCTCGGTGACATCAGCGGCACCGAGGTGGTCTACAAGCCGCGGGCCGGCGAGCGTCCGCTGTGGGACTTCCCCGCCCGCGACCTGGCCGACCGAGAGGTGGCCGCCTGGATGGTGTCGGAGGCGCTCGGCTGGCGGATCGTTCCGCTCACCTTCCTGCGCCACGGCCCCCACGGGGAGGGCATGGTGCAGGTGTGGCAGGAGACGGACGAGGACCAGGTGGCCGTCGATGTCGTCGCGGAGGGTGAGGTCCCAGCCGGTTGGCTGCATGTCTTCGACGGCGTGGATCAGCATGACCGACCGGTCGCGCTGGTCCACGAGGACTCGGTCGCCCTTCGCCGGATGGCCGTTTTCGACGTCTTGGTGAACAACGCCGACCGGAAGGGTGGCCATGTGCTGGCAATGGCGGATGGACACCGGTACGGCGTCGACCATGGCGTCACCTTCCATGTGGAGCCGAAGCTGCGCACGGTGCTGTGGGGCTGGCTCGGCGAAGCCCTCGACGAGTCCGAGCTCGACGGCGTACGCCGGGTCCGGGCCGCCCTTGATGGTTGGCTCGCGGCGGAGCTCGGCGAGCTGCTCGATCGACCCGCCCTGGACACCCTCACCCGTCGTGCGGACCGGCTGCTCGAGGTGGCTGCCTTCCCCGCGCCAGACGGGGACTGGCCCGCCATCCCGTGGCCGCCGTTCTGACCGACCAGGCGCTCGATAGGCTGCCGGTCATGCGGTCCTGGCCAGCCCCTGACGTCCCGCGGCTACCGGTCACCGGGCCGCCGGTCCGGCTCTTCGACTCGGCCTCCCACAGCGTGGTCGCGACCGCTCCGGAGGACGTGGCGCGGCTCTACGTCTGCGGCATCACGCCGTACGACGCCACCCACCTCGGTCATGCCGCGACCTATGTTGCCTTCGACCTGCTCAACCGCGCCTGGCGGGCGGCGGGCCGCTCGGTGCGCTACGTGCAGAACGTCACCGATGTGGACGACCCGCTCCTGGAGCGGGCCACCCGCGACGGCATCGACTGGCGAGAGCTCGCCGAGCGGGAGACCGAGCTGTTCCGACAAGACATGGCGGCGCTCCGGGTGCTCCCGCCCGATGAGTACGTCGGCGTGACGGAGTCGCTGCCCCTGGTGATCGCGGAGATCGAGCAGCTCGCTGCTGCCGGGGCGACCTATCGAGTCGATGACGACGTCTACTACTCCGTCGCGTCAGACGCGTCCTTCGGCGAGGTGTCCGGCATGCTCCGCGACGAGATGCTGCACGTCTTCCCCGAGCGCGGCGGCGACCCAGACCGGCCGGGCAAGCGTGACCCGCTGGACGCGCTGCTATGGCGAGGCGAGCGCCCCGGGGAGCCGTCGTGGGAGAGCCCCTTCGGCCCGGGTCGGCCGGGCTGGCACATCGAGTGCAGCGCCATCGCGCTGGAGTTCCTCGGCCCGTCCTTCGACGTGCAGGGCGGCGGCAGCGACCTGGTCTTCCCCCACCATGAGATGAGTGCCGCCCACAGCCAGGCGGTCCGACCGCAGGCGCCGTTCGCCCGCGCCTACGTGCACGCCGGGATGGTCGCCTACGACGGCGAGAAGATGTCGAAGTCGCGCGGCAACCTGGTCTTCGTCTCGCGGCTGCGCAGCGAGGGCGTGGACCCGATGGCCATCCGGCTGGCGCTGCTGGCCCGCCACTATCGCAGTGACTGGGAGTGGACCGACGCCCAGCTCACCGAGGCGCAGACGCGGCTGGATCGATGGCGAGCAGCTGCCTCCGCGACGGCTGGTGCCCCCGCCGAAGCCGCGACGCGCGAGGTCCTGGCAGCACTGGCCGACGACCTGGACGCCCCCAGGGCGGCGGCGGCGGTCGACCGCTGGGTTGAGGCCAGCCAGCGCGACACGACGTCGGCCGAGGCGCCCGGTCAGATCCGTACGCTCGTCGACGCCGCGCTCGGCGTACGCCTGTAGAGGGCTCCGGCCCGACTCAGAGGTTCCGCCAATAGGGGCTGAACCTCTCAGTCCTCGCTCTGCGTCCGCTTCAGGTAGCGCTGGAACTCCCGGGCGATGGCCTCGCCGGAGGCCTCGGGGAGCTCAGTGGTGTCCCGCGTCTCTTCGAGCGCCCGGACGTATTCGGCCACTTCGTCGTCCTCGCTGGCCAGCTCATCCACCCCGCGCTCCCAGGCCCGAGCGTCCTCGGCCAGCTCGCCAAGCGGCAGGTTGGCCTCCAGCAACTCCTCGAGGGCGCCGACCAGGGCGAGGGTTCCCTTGGGGCAGGGCGGCTGGGCCACGTAGTGGGGGATGGCCGCCCAGTAGGACACGTGCGGCATGTCCAGGCGCGCACAGGCGTCCGCCAACACACCGACGACGCCGGTCGGGCCCTCGTAGGTGGACGGCTCCAGGCTGAGCCGGTCCACCAGGTCGGGCTCGGTAGCCGTGCCGCTCACCGGGATGGGACGCGTGTGCGGTGTGTCGGCCAGGAGCGCTCCCAAGGTGACCACCAGGGTGCCACCGAGCTCGTCGCAGGCAGCCAGCACTTCGGCGCAGAACTGGCGCCACCGCATGTTCGGCTCGATCCCGCGCACCAAGATCACGTCGCGGTCCAGGTCCGGCGGCGAAGCGATCGCGAGCCGGGTCGTGGGCCAGGTGATTCGCCGATGACCATTCTCGTCGGTGCCGACCATCGGTCGGTTGACCTGGAAGTCGTAGAACTCCTCGGGGTCGATGGCGCCGATGATGCGCGCACCCCACGCCTCGATGAGGTGGTCGACGACCCCGGAGGCCGCATCAGCGGCGTCGTTCCAGCCCTCGAAGGCTGCGATCACGATCGGATCCACCAAGTCGGGTACGTCGTCGAACTCGATCACCGCCTCAGTCTAGGCGGGTGGCAGCATCAGGATTGGCGAGGAGCGGGATCGAGTGTCACCATGGAGTGCCGTGTCACGATGTGAAACTAGTGTCCACGGAGCGGACACCCCCGAGGGAGGAACCGAGTGCGCGACGCGACCCGTCCGGACGCCACGGATCAACTCACCGGGATCCTGCGTGAGCGGATCCTGCTCCTCGACGGCGCGATGGGCACCCTGATCCAGCAGCAGGGTCTGACCGAGGCCGACTACCGCGGCACGAAGTTCGCCGACTCGGCAGTCGATCTCACCGGTGACGCGGACGTGCTCAACCTGACCCGTCCGGATCTGATCCGGCGGATCCATCGGGAGTACTTCGACGCCGGCGCGGACCTGGTCACCACGAACACCTTCACGGCCACCTCGATCTCGCAGTCCGACTACGGCCTCGAACAGCGCGCCTACGACATCAACCGGGCCGCCGCGGCATTGGCCCGTGAGGTCGCCGACGAGGTGTCCGAGGCCGACCCGGAGCGCCCCCGATTCGTGGTCGGCTCGCTCGGTCCGACCAACCGGACTGCCTCGATCAGCCCCGACGTCAACGACCCCGGCGCCCGCAACGTGGGCTTCGACGACCTCGTCGAGGCCTACCGGGAGGAGGCTGCCGGCCTGGTCGACGGCGGCGCGGATGTGCTGATGGTCGAGACGATCTTCGACACGCTGAACGCCAAGGCCGCGATCTTCGCTCTGGAGACCCTGTTCGAGGAGCGCGGTCGGCGCTGGCCGGTGGTCATCTCGGGCACCATCACCGACGCATCCGGACGGACCCTGTCCGGGCAGGTGACCGAGGCGTTCTGGAACTCCGTGCGGCACGTGCGACCGCTGGCCATCGGCCTCAACTGCGCGTTGGGCGCCGCCGAGCTGCGACCCTATGTGGCCGAGCTGCACCGGCTCGCGGACTGCTTCGTGTCGGCGCATCCGAACAACGGCCTGCCCAACGAGTTCGGGGAGTACGACGACACCCCGGACCAGTTCGCCGAAGTGCTCTCGGAGTTCGCCCATGCGGGCCTGGTCAACCTGATCGGCGGCTGCTGCGGGACCACGCCCGATCACATCGCCGCGCTCGCGAAGTCCATCGACGGCGCCGAGCCGCGCGTGCCCGTCACCCCGCAACCGGCCATGCGGCTGTCCGGTCTCGAGCCGATGAACATCGACGCCGACAGCCTGTTCGTCAACATCGGCGAGCGCACCAACATCACCGGGTCGGCACGGTTCCGCAACCTGATCAAGAACGGTGACTACGACACCGGCCTGTCGGTCGCCCTCCAGCAGGTCGTCAGCGGTGCCCAGGTCATCGACGTCAACATGGACGAGGGGATGATCGACGGCGTCGCGGCCATGGACCGCTTCCTGAAGCTGATCGCGTCCGAGCCGGACATCTCACGGGTCCCCGTGATGGTCGACTCCTCCAAGTGGGAGGTGCTCGAAGCAGGGCTGAAATGCCTGCAGGGCAAGCCGGTGGTCAACTCGATCTCCCTCAAGGAAGGCGAGGAGATCTTCCTCGAGCACGCTCGGCTGTGTCGCAAGTACGGCGCCGCCGCAGTGGTGATGGCCTTCGACGAGAACGGCCAAGCCGACTCCCTCGAGCGACGTACCCAGGTCTGCGAGCGCGCTTACCGGATCCTCGTCGACGAGGTCGGCTTCCCCGTCGAGGACATCATCTTCGACCCGAACGTGTTCGCCGTCGCAACCGGCATCGAGGAGCACGCCACCTACGGCGTCGACTTCATCGAGGCGACCCGCTGGATCAAGCAGAACCTTCCCGGCGCCAAGGTGTCCGGCGGCATCTCCAACGTCAGCTTCTCCTTCCGCGGCAACAACCCCGTCCGCGAGGCCATCCACGCGGTGTTCCTCTACCACGCCATCCGCGCTGGCTTGGACATGGCGATCGTGAACGCCGGCGCGCTGGCGGTCTACGACGAGGTCGACCCCGAGCTGCGCGAGCGGATCGAGGACGTCATCCTCAACCGGCGCGCCGACGCTACCGAGCGGCTGCTGGAGATCGCCGAACGCCACAACGTCTCCGGAGAGGCCGCCGAGGTCGACCAGGACGAGTGGCGCGAGCTGCCGCTGCGGGAGCGGATCACCCACGCACTGGTCAAGGGCATCGACGCCCACATCGAGGACGACACCGAGCAGCTCCGCGCGGAGATCGACCGCCAAGGCGGACGCCCCATCGAGGTCATCGAGGGCCCCTTGATGGACGGCATGAACGTCGTCGGCGACCTCTTCGGAGCGGGCAAGATGTTCCTGCCCCAGGTCGTGAAGTCGGCTCGGGTGATGAAGAAGGCCGTCGCCTACCTGATCCCCTTCATCGAGGCGGGCAAGGCGGCCGAGCCCGACCCCGAGGCAGTCAGCGACTCCGGTTCCGGCCTGATCGTGATGGCGACGGTGAAGGGCGACGTCCACGACATCGGCAAGAACATCGTCGGCGTCGTGCTTCAGTGCAACAACTACCGGGTCGTCGACCTCGGTGTGATGGTGCCCGCCCAGAAGATCCTGGACACGGCCCGCGAGCTGGGCGCAGACCTGATCGGCCTCAGCGGACTGATCACCCCGTCGTTGGACGAGATGGTCAACGTGGCGGCCGAGATGGAGCGCCAGGGCATGGAGATCCCGCTGCTCATCGGAGGCGCCACCACCAGCCGTGCGCACACGGCGGTCAAGGTCGACCCGCGCTACCACGGTCCCGTGGTCTGGGTGAAGGACGCCTCTCGGTCGGTGCCGGTGGCAGCCGCCCTGCTCAGCGACGAACAGCGCGACCGGCTGCTCACCGACGTGGCCGAGGACTACGACGCGCTGCGCGCGCGCCACGCGGCCAAGCACGACCGGCCGATGGTCGACCTGGACACCGCGCGGGCCAACCGCCCAGCGGTCGACTGGTCCGCCGTACCTCCGGCACCGGCGCGACCGGGCGTCCACGTCTTCGACGACTACGACCTGGCCGAGCTGCGGGAGTACATCGACTGGCAGCCGTTCTTCAACGCCTGGGAGATGAAGGGCAAGTTCCCCGACATCTTGAACAACCCGGTCACCGGCGAGGCGGCCCGCAAGCTGTACGACGACGCGCAGGAGATGCTGGACCGCATTGTCGCCGAGCGCTGGATCACCGCACGGGGCGTGGCCGGGTTCTTCCCGGCCGCCTCCACCGGCGACGACGTCGTGGTCTACACCGACGACACCCGCACCGACGTGCTCACCACGTTGTGGCAGCTCCGCCAGCAAGGGGAGCACCGCGACGGTGTGCCGAACAAGTCACTGGCCGACTTCGTGGCCCCGGCCGGCTCCGGGGTGCCCGACCACATCGGCGCGTTCGCCGTGACCGCGGGTCACGGGGTGCGCGAACGAGTGCTGGCCTTCAAGGAGGAGCTCGACGACTACTCGGCGATCATGCTGGAGGCCCTGTCCGACCGGCTCGCCGAGGCATTCGCCGAGCGGCTGCACGAGCGGGTCCGGATCGAGCTCTGGGGCTACGCCCCCGACGAGTCGTCGTCGGCGGAGGACCTCCTCAAGGAGCGGTACGCCGGGATCCGACCGGCGCCCGGCTATCCGGCCTGTCCGGACCACACCCTCAAGCGCGAGCTGTGGGACCTCCTCGACGCCGACACCCACACGGGGATCGAACTGACCGACTCGATGGCGATGTGGCCGGGTGCCAGTGTGTCGGGGTGGTATCTCGGCCATCCGGAGGCGCAGTACTTCGTCGTCGGGCGGTTGCGCCGCGACCAGGTTGAGGACTACGCCGCGCGCCGCGACGTACCCCTTCTCGAGATCGAGAGGTGGCTCTCCGCCTACCTCGCCTACGACCCGGAGGACTGAGCCCGTGCCCGACAACTGGCCCGCCGCGGTGCTGTGGGACATGGACGGCACGCTGGTCGACAGCGAGCCGTACTGGATGGAGACCGAGTTCGAGCTCGCCGCCGCCTTCGGCGGCACGTGGAGCGAGGAGCACGGGCTGTCCCTGGTCGGCAACAACCTTCCTGACGCCGGTCGCTACATCCAGAAGCACATGGGCATCGACCTCACCCCCGAGGCGATCGTGGAGTGGCTGCTCGACGGTGTCGTCACCCGCATCGAGCGGGTCGTCCCCTGGCGGCCAGGCGCCCTGGAGCTGCTCAGCGCACTGGTGGAGGAGGGCGTGCCCTGTGGCCTCGTCACGATGTCCTACCAGCGCTTCGTCGCCCCCGTGCTGAGCGCGCTCCCCGAGGGCACCTTCAGCGAAGTCGTCACCGGTGATGCCGTCGAGCGGGGGAAGCCACACCCCGAGCCCTACCTCACCGCCGCCGCCCGGCTCGGGGTCGACCCCACCCACTGCGTGGCGATCGAGGACTCCCACCACGGCGCCCAGAGCGCCGAGTCCGCCGGCTGCACCGTCGTCGTGCTGCCCAACCAAGTGCCCGTCCCCGGCTCTCCCTCCCGGGTCTTCGCCGATTCCTTCGCCGACGTCTCACCCGCCTGGCTGAGGTCGCTGCGGGGGTAGTTCTGACGCTTGGGGTGTGCGGTTTGGGCCCAAACGGCAGAAATTTCGGGCCGAGGATTGCTGTTTGGGCCCAAACCGCAACCTTCCAACCCTCCGAAGTCGGGTGTTGGCTCAAGAAGGAACATCGCGAGCAGGCAGGGGCGGGGGAGTGCCACCGTAAGCCGGACAGAGATCCTGGTGGGAGCACCACTGACACATCGGGCCGGGGCTGGGGCGCCAATCGGCGGTGTCCTCGGCGCGTCGAATGGCCTCCCACACCGCGACCACCTTGCGCTCGGTGGCGAGCAGGTCCGCCTCGTCGGGGACGTAGCGCAAAAGCTCTCCATTGCCGAGATAGACGAGTTGGAGCATCGCGGGGATGACCTCGCGGGTTCGCCAGATGACCAGGGCGTAGAACTTCATCTGGAACAGCGCCTTGGCCTCGAAACCGGGGCCAGGGGAGCGGCCGGTCTTGTAGTCGACGACGCGGACCAGGCCGTCAGGACTGATGTCGAGGCGATCGACGAACCCTCGGAGCAGGAGCTTGGACTCCAACAAGGTCTCGACGTACAACTCGCGCTCCGCGGGCTCCAACCGGGTGGGGTCCTCCAGCACGAAATAGCGGCCGAGGACGTCGCGGCAAGACTGCAGCCACGGGTCGAACGCGAGGGTGCCGTCCGAGAACAATTCAGCAACCTCGGGGCTGTCCTCCAGCATCATCTGCCACGTCGGCTCCACCATCTCTTGAGCCTGTGGCGTGGTGCGTTCGTGCGCCGGAAGGTCGAAGAGGTCCTCGAGCACCTTGTGGACGAGGGTGCCTCGGACGGCGTCGGCGGACGGTTGATCGGGCAGTCGGTCGATCGTGCGGAAGCGATAGAGCAGCGGGCAGGCCATGAAGTCGCTTGCCCTGCTCGGTGAGAGCGCACCCAACACGGTGACACCGTCGACGACGGTAGACATCGCCTCGGCTGGCGAGGGATCCGGCACCGTGACAGCCATCGTGCCAATCTAGGTGACGGGTCCGACATCCCCGGGAAGCGCGCCCGATGATCGCCGCTAGTGGCGTCCGTTGACGGCCCGGCTGAGGATCCGTTCAGAGCTCGGTCCAGTAGCCTCCTGATGTGGCCCATCCCGAGCAGGAACCCGACGCGCCAGCACCGCGCCCCCCCGGTGCGATCCGCCTCGGTCGGCTGGCGGGCGCCGACATCTACGTCACATCCTCCTGGTTCCTGATCGCCGCCTTGCTGACGGTCGTGATGGCGGCTCCGATCGAGGCCGCGCAGCCCGGTCTGGGCGCCTGGAAGTACGTCGGAGGCTTCGCGTTCGCGGTCCTGCTCTACCTCTCGGTGCTCCTCCATGAGGTCTCCCACGCGGTGATGGCACGCCACTACGGCCATCCGGTGCACGCCATCACCTTGCACTTCCTCGGCGGGATGACCTCGGTCGAGGGTGAGGCGAGATCTCCGCGGCAGGAGTTCTTCATCGCCGTCGTCGGGCCGATCACCTCGTTGGCGGTCGGGTTCGTCAGCCTGCTGGTCTACCGAGTGGCCCCCGACGGGGTGATCTCGGTCGCGCTGCAGGCTCTGGTGGGCACCAACCTGCTGGTCGGGCTGCTCAACCTGGTGCCGGGCCTGCCGCTCGACGGTGGACGGGTGATGAAGTCGATCGTGTGGGCGGTGTCCGGGAACGCTCACACCGGCACCTTGGTCGCCGGCTGGTGCGGCCGCCTCGCAGCCGTCGCCGCCATGCTCTGGCCGTTCGTCCAGGAGCGCCTGGTCGGCTGGACGGCGACTCCGGCCGACTATCTCATCGCGTTCGTGGTGGCCATGTTCTTGTGGACCGGGGCGACCGCCGCGATGTCGTCTGCCCGCCTGCGCCGCAAGCTCCCGAGCCTGGTCGGCCGGCAGCTCGCGCGCCGCACCCTCGCGGTTCCGGCTGATCTGCCCCTTGCCGAGGCGGTACGCCGCGCGCAGGAGGCCCAGGCCGGGGGGCTCGTCACCGTGACCACTGATGGACGCCCGTCCGGCCTGGTGAGCGAGGCAGCTCTGCTCGCCACTCCCGAGGAGCGCCGCCCGTGGGTGCCCGTCTCGAGCGTGTCGCGCACCCTCGGCGAGGGACTCTCTCTTCCGGCGGATATCGCCGGTGAGGATCTGATCGTGGCGATCAGTCGTCGGCCCGCCGACGAGTATCTCCTCTTGGAGGACGACGGCACCATCTACGGCGTTCTCGCGACCGCCGATGTCGACCAGGCCTTCCGGGCAGCCCACTGACGATGGCGACCGGCGATCCGCTTGACGTGCCCGCTGATGCCTGGGCCGGGGTGCACCGGGGCCCGCTGCGCGAGGGCGAATGGGTCCGGCTCACCGATCAGAAGGGCCGCCGCCACAACTTCGAGCTGGTCGCGGGCAAGCGATTCTTCTCCAACAAGGGCCATCTCGACCATGACGAGCTGATCGGCCGCGAGGAGGGGTTCACCGTCACCTCCTCTGCAGGTGGGGAGTATCTCGTCTTCCGGCCGCTGCTGTCGGAGTTCGTGGTGTCGATGCCGCGGGGGGCGGCCGTCGTCTACCCGAAGGACGCAGCCCAGATCACCGCCCTCGCCGATGTCTTCCCCGGCGCCCGCGTGGTGGAGGCGGGTGTCGGATCTGGGGCCTTGACCTGCTGGCTGCTGCGGGCGGTCGGCGCAGGCGGCCGCGTGTCGTCGTACGAACGGCGCGAGGAGTTCGCCGACGTCGCCCGCCGCAATGTCACGCAGTTCTTCGGCGGCGACCACCCCGCGTGGCAGCTGACCGTCGACGATCTCGTCGAGGCGCTGCCCACCAGCGGCGAGCGGGCCGATCGGGTCGTGCTGGACATGCTGGCGCCGTGGGAGTGCATTCCGGCAGTGGCGGACGCCCTGGTCGCAGGCGGGATCGTATGCGTGTATGTCGCCACGACGACGCAGCTCAGCAGGGTCGTCGAGACGCTCCGCGCTCACGGCGGTTTCACCGAGCCGCGTGCCTGGGAGTCCCTGGTCCGGGACTGGCATGTCGAGGGTCTGGCGGTGCGGCCTGGCCACACGATGACCGGGCACACCGCATTCCTGGTCACCGCTCGACGAATGGCGCCAGGGCAACAGGCGCCGGTCAAGAAACGTCGGCCGGCCCCGGGCGCCTATGGACCCGACTACACCGGACCACGGCCGCCGGGGCTACCGCCGACCGCCGTCGAGGAGCCCCAAGACGACTCGTAACGGTGGGCTGGCGTCCAAATCGTGACCTTTTGGGGCGTCGATGTCCTTCCCACCGGACCTTGCGCGGGTAATGTCACAAGTCACGAGGAGGTGACGATAATGCCGACACCAGACGAGCGCAGTCCTGAGCAGCTCACCGACCAGATCCAGTATCTCGAGGCGGAGGTGGCCGAGCTGCGCCGTCGCCTGAGCGACGCACCCGCCCACAGCCGCGGCCTCGAGTTGAGGCTCGCAGACACCCAACGGTCGTTGGCCGCCGTGACCGGTCAGAACGAGCGGCTCGCGCTGACGCTGCGTGAGGCCCGTGACCAGATCACCAAGCTGAAGGAGGAGGTCGACCGGCTTGCCCAGCCGCCAGCCGGCTTCGGGACGTTCCTGGGTCGCAATGACGACGACACCGTCGACGTGTTCACCGGCGGCCGCAAGCTCCGGGTGACCGTAAGTCCGGCGGTCGACTTGGATCGCCTCGAGCGCGGCCAGGAGGTCATGCTCAACGAGGCCCTCAATGTCGTGGCCGCGCTGCACTTCGAAGAGGTCGGCGAGGTGGTGATGTTCAAGGAGCTGCTCGCGGACGGGGAGCGTGCCCTGGTGATCGCCAACGCCGATGAGGAGCGCGTGGTCCGCCTGGCAGCGCCGCTGCGGGAGGCCACTCTGCGTGCGGGCGACTCGCTGCTGCTCGACCCGCGTGCCGGCTATGTCTACGAGCGGGTGCCCAAGTCCGAAGTCGAGGAGCTGGTGCTGGAGGAGGTTCCAGACATCGAGTACGGCGCGATCGGCGGCCTGCTCGCCCAGATCGACCAGATCCGCGATGCCGTCGAACTGCCGTACCTCTACCCCGACCTGTTCCGCGAGCACCAGCTGAAGCCACCCAAGGGGGTCCTGCTCTATGGGCCGCCCGGATGCGGCAAGACGCTCATCGCGAAGGCGGTCGCCAACTCGCTGGCCAAGAAGGTCGCTGCCAAGACCGGGCAGGAGGGGAAGTCGTACTTCCTCAACATCAAGGGACCTGAGCTGCTCAACAAGTATGTCGGCGAGACCGAGCGCCACATCCGGCTGGTGTTCCAGCGGGCGCGGGAGAAGGCCAGCCACGGCACTCCAGTGATCGTCTTCTTCGACGAGATGGACTCCCTGTTCCGCACTCGCGGCTCCGGGGTCTCTTCCGACGTGGAGAACACCATCGTTCCGCAGCTGCTCAGCGAGATCGACGGCGTAGAGGCGCTGGAGAACGTCCTGGTCATCGGTGCCTCCAACCGCGAGGACATGATCGACCCGGCGATCCTGCGACCCGGACGCCTGGATGTGAAGATCAAGATCGAGCGTCCGGACGCGGAGTCCGCCCGCGACATCTTCAGCAAGTACCTCACCGCCGATCTGCCGCTGCACGGTGACGACCTCGCTGAGTTCGGCGGCGATCCGGTGGCGTGTGTGGCGGGCATGATCCAAGCCACCGTCGAGCGGATGTACACCGAGTCCGAGGAGAACCGCTTCTTGGAGGTCACCTATGCCAACGGTGACAAGGAGGTCCTCTACTTCAAGGACTTCAACTCCGGAGCGATGATCCAAAACATCGTGGACCGGGCCAAGAAGATGGCCATCAAGGACTTCCTCGAGCACGAGCAGAAGGGGCTGCGCGTCCAGCACATGCTCCAGGCCTGCGTCGACGAGTTCAAGGAGAACGAGGACCTGCCCAACACCACCAACCCCGACGACTGGGCCCGGATCTCCGGGAAGAAGGGTGAGCGCATCGTGTTCATCCGGACGCTGATCACGGGCAAGCAGGGCACCGAGCCGGGCCGGTCGATCGATACCGTGGCGAACACCGGCCAGTACCTCTAGCGGCACCTCCCGCGCGGCGGCCCGGCACCCCGCTAGTGTGCTCAGGGTGTTCTTCGACCAGCATCCGGAATTCCTCGAGACCAGTCACACCGCAGCGTCACGCGACCGACTCAATATGCGTCATCTGGCGCTCATCGAGGCGAACGCCGACATTTTGCGGGGCCACACCGTGGTCGACATCGCCAGCCACGACGGCCGATGGTCGTTCGGCGCGCTCGAAGCCGGCGCCGCCAAAGTGATCGGTCTTGAGGGACGACGCAGCCTGGTCCGACATGCGCGCCGCACCTTCCGAGCCAAAGGCGTGCCATCTGAGCGCTTCCGCTTCGTCCAAGGCGATGCCCACCAGTTGCTGTTCCGGCCGGGCATCAAGGGCGAGGTCGTGATGTGCCTCGGCTTCCTCTACCACACGGCACGCTATGTCGAGTTGATGGCGGGCATCGAGAGCACAGGTGCTGAGTACGTCATCGTCGACTCCCGGGTGATCCAGACCGAGGCGCCGTACGTCGAGTTCCGCACGGAGCGCACCGACGTCCAATCCGTGGCGATCAAGGACGACTACGCCCTCAGCGATCGAGTGATCAGTGCCGTGCCGTCCGAGGCGGCGCTGTTGGTGATGCTGGAAGCCGCCGGCTACGAGCTGATGAGGCGGACCGACTGGCCCGCTCTGCTCCACGAACACCCCGGGAAGCACTCGATCGCCCAGTACGCCACCGGCACCCGGGTCAGTTTCGTGGTCCGCAAGCGGGGGTGATCTGCGACGTTGGTGAGTTGCGGTTTGGGCCCAAACCGCAAACCTCAGGCCGGATTTGTTGCCGTTTGGGCCCAAACCGCAACATCCGCCCCCGAGATGGCGGCTCAGAGACACACTCACCGTGCGGTGGCGCGGGCGCGGTAGAGGTACTGCCAAGGTCGCCCGGCTGCGGTGGGCGTGAGGTACTCCGTCGCCCGATCCTGGATGACGAAACCAGCATCACCGAGGAGGGCGAACGGGTCGCGGGTCAGGTGACAGCCACCGGCGAATCGGCGTTGGGCGGGCTCAAGCCGCCGCTGCCACCGCACCACCCCGGGTTCGGGGGCCAGGCCGTGCTCCAAGACGTGGACCGAGCCTCCGGGGCGGAGCACGCGGCGCACCTCGGCTAGCGCACCTTCCGCATCGGGAATGGTGCACAAGGTGAAGGTGATCAACACCCCGTCGTACGACGCATCGGCGGCGGCCAGATGCTGGCCGTCCAGACCACTGCGGACGACCGGGAGCGAGGTGCGAGCGCGACGCCGCTCAGAGAGCCCCCAGGCGACATCCTCCGGCTCCACCGCATGGACCTCAGTGACCTCCGGGGGATACCAGCGCACGTTGAGGCCGGAGCCGAAGCCCAGCTCGAGGACGCGGCCCGACAGGCCTGCGCAGGTGAGCGCGCGCCGCTCGCCGACCTCGTGTCCGCGCAGCGACAGGTCCACCAGGCGGGGCAGGACGTGAGAGCGCCACATGCCTGCCGACCGTAGCGCGCAGCGTAGGCTGACACCATGAGCGTGCGCCGGGTCATGGGCACCGAGGTCGAGTACGGCATCTCCGTCCAGGGCCAACCACTGGCCAACCCGATGGTCGCCTCCTCCCAGGTCGTCAACGCCTATGCATCCGCCACGTTGAAGGCGCGCCGCGCTCGCTGGGACTTCGAGGAGGAGTCCCCGCTGCGTGATGCGCGTGGTTTCGACCTGTCTCGCAGCGTCGCGGACCCGTCCCAGCTCACGGACGAGGATCTCGGACTGGCCAACGTGATCCTCACCAACGGGGCGCGGTTGTACGTCGACCATGCCCACCCGGAGTACTCCACCCCCGAGGTCACGGGCCCGCTCGACGTGGTGCGATGGGACAAGGCTGGGGAGCTGGTCATGCTCGATGCGACGCGTCGAGCAAGTGCCGTCCCCGGAACCGCCCCGATCGTGCTCTACAAGAACAACACCGACAACAAGGGTGCGTCCTACGGCGCCCACGAGAACTATCTGATGAGCCGGTCGACGCCATTCGGCGACATCGTCCGTCACCTCACCCCGTTCTTCGTCAGCCGACAGGTGGTGACGGGCGCTGGCCGGGTCGGCCTAGGCCAGGAAGGTCGGGAGCACGGGTTCCAGATCAGCCAGCGCGCGGACTTCTTCGAGGTCGAGGTGGGCCTTGAGACCACCCTGAAGCGACCCATCATCAACACCCGTGACGAGCCGCATGCCGACCCGGAGATCTACCGCCGACTGCATGTCATCATCGGTGACGCCAATCTCGCCGAGATCTCGACCTACCTCAAGGTGGGCACGACTGCGCTCGTCCTCGCGATGATCGAGGACGGCTTTATCTCTCGTGACCTCGGCGTTGAAGGGCCGGTGGCGAGCCTGCGCGCCGTCTCCCACGACCCGTCCCTGCAGCACGCACTGACCTTGAGCGACGGGCGTCGCCTGACCGCCGTACAACTACAGATGGAGTACCTCGAGTTGGCCCGCAAGTACGTCGAGGACCGCTACGGCGTCGATGCGGACGCCGAGACGGTAGACGTGCTCGAACGCTGGGAATCCGTGCTCGATCGGCTTGAGCGGGACCCGATGCTGTGCGCGGGGGAGTTGGACTGGGTGGCCAAGTATCGGCTCCTGCAGCAGTACCGCGATCGCGACGGACTGGGCTGGGACGACGCCAAGTTGCAGTTGATCGACTTGCAGTACTCCGACATCCGACCCGACCGGGGGCTCTACCACCGACTGGCGCAAACGGGACGGATCACCAGGCTGCTCGACGACGGTTCGGTCGAACAGGCGATGCACGACCCTCCGACCGACACGCGGGCGTACTTCCGTGGTCGTTGCCTAGAGAAGTACCCCGACCAGATCGCCGCTGCCTCCTGGGACTCGGTCATCCTCGACCTGAGCGGTCGTGACTCGCTCCAGCGGGTCCCCACCGCCGATCCCTTGCGCGGCACGAAGGCGCACGTCGGGGAGCTGCTGGACCGCTGCGCCACGGCAGAAGAGCTCTTCGAGGCATTGACCCGCTGACCTAGCCGACCGGGATAGGGTCGGGGTATGGCACAAGAGCAGAAGCAGCCGCGCCGGTCAGGGTCGGCCGACGAGGCCACCCAGGCGGCGCCGGAGTCCGACGTTGCCGAGCGCAAGGAAGCCATCGACGAGGATGTCGACGCCATCCTCGACGAGATCGACGAGGTCTTGGAGTCCAACGCGGAGGACTTCGTGAAGTCGTTCATCCAGAAGGGCGGCGAGTAGTGGTCGACGCGCCGCGCCTGCCGGCGGCGTACCTCGCTCCAGGAACGTCCTCCTTCGCGGACTTCCTCGCTGGTCAGGCCCCCGACCTGCTGCCCTCGCATCGTGGTCTCGGCGGAGCCGGTCAAGCTGGCGAGCTTGCACCTCACGGCACCACGATCGTGGCCGCGGCCTTCGACGGCGGCGTGGTGATGGCCGGGGACCGACGCGCCACGATGGGCAACATCATTGCCCAGCGCGACATCGAGAAGGTGTTCCCCGCAGACGAGTACTCCACGGTCGGGATCGCTGGCACAGCTGGGCTCGCCGTCGAGCTGGTCCGGCTCTTCCAGACCGAGCTGGAGCACTACGAGAAGATCGAGGGGACCACACTCTCGCTCGACGGCAAGGCCAATCGCTTGGCCGCCCTGATCCGCGGGAATCTCGGGATGGCGATGCAGGGGCTGGCCGTCGTACCCCTTTTCGCGGGCTTCGACCTCGAGGTCGGGCAGGGCAGGATCTTCTCCTACGACGTCACCGGTGGTCGCTATGAGGAGACCGCGTTCCACTCCGTGGGCTCGGGCTCGTTGTTCGCCCGCGGCTCTCTCAAGAAGCTCTACCGCGACGGGCTGAGCGCCGAGGAGTGCGTGACGGCGACGGTGCAGGCGTTGTACGACGCCGCCGACGACGACTCGGCCACCGGAGGCCCCGACCTGACGCGACGGATCTTCCCGGTGGTCCACGTGATCACCGGCGCCGGCGGCCGCAGACTCCCAGATGGTGAGGTGGCGGAGATCGCCGACCGGGTGATCGCCGGCCGAATGAACCGCCCCGACGGCCCCGCCGCGGCACTGACCTGAGATGAGGAGGACCCGCCGATGAGCATGCCCTTCTACGTCTCGCCCGAGCAGCTGATGAAGGATCGGGCCGACTTCGCGCGCAAAGGTATCGCGCGCGGACGGTCCGTGGTCGTCGTGCAGTACGCCGACGGCGTGCTGTTCGTCTCTGAGAACCCCTCGCAGGCGCTCCACAAGGTCTCCGAGATCTACGACCGGATCGCCTTCGCCGCGGTCGGCCGCTACAACGAGTTCGAGAACCTGCGGATCGCAGGAGTCCGGCTGGCCGACATACGTGGCTACTCCTACGACCGCCGCGACGTCACCGGCCGCGGCCTTGCCAACGCCTACGCCCAGACCCTGGGCACGATCTTCTCCAGCGGCGGTGAGAAGCCCTACGAGGTCGAGCTGTTCGTGGCAGAGGTCGGTGACGCTCCCGCCGACGACCAGATCTACCGACTCACCTATGACGGCCAGGTCGCCGACGAGCACGGCTATGCCGTCATGGGCGGCACCACCGAGCCCGTCGTGGAGTACCTCCGGAACCACTACATCGAGGGCGCCCCCCTGACCGACGCGCTACGCGATGCCGTTGCCGCACTCGGACGCTCCGACGGCGGCGGTGAGCGCGTGATCCCGGCCGGGCACCTCGAGGTAGCCGTCTTGGATCGCACTCGAACCCAGGCCCGCAAGTTCCTCCGGATCCTGGGGCCGCGTTTGATGGAGCTGCTGGGGGAACGAGGTCCGGAGACTCCTGCTGCGTCGGATCCCGATGCGGTTTGGGCCCAAACGGCAGCCGCCGAGGATGCAGCCGAGGACCGGGAGCACGGCGACCACGGCCGATCCTCCGACGACACCGCCGGGTGAGCGCGAGGGTTAGCCCGAGCGTCGTGTAGGCGAGGCGGCGTCGCCTACGGCGGCCTCCTGGGAGGGCCGATTGGGCGATGGCGTTGCGGTTTGGGCCCAAACCACATTCGGCCAGCCGAAATCGGTGCCGTTTGGGCCCAAACCGCAGAAGGTCGGGTACGGATGGCCCACTTCCGGTACACCGGGCTCCGAATCGTCGGGCTATCCACAGAGGATGCCTGGCAGGCAGGCACGGGCGAGGGTTCGGCGCCACCCTTCAAGGTATGGCACGTGACTCCAACCCCGCCCAGTGGCGAGCTCGTCAGTTGAAGGGCCTCGATACTCCGATCCGGGGCCAGGTCCGCTTGGTCGACCACCGGCGAGTGAGTCACGGGCTCTACCGACGAAGACGAGAAGGGCTCAACGCGGATCAAGAGTTCAAGCGTGACCTCGAGGCGTATCTCTTGCTGCTACCACAAGGAGCGGTGTTCACCCACGTGACGGCGGCACGCCTGCTGGGTTGGCGACTCCCACAGCTACCAGAACAGGTTCCGGTGTTTATGGCGGTGAGAGGCGACGGGTTCCATAGCCGACGTCCGGGTCTCCTCTGTTCACGGCTGACTCACGGGGCAAAGCCAGGCAAGGCGCACGGTCTTCCGGTTGATTCTGCCCCGGAGATTCTGCTGCGGTGCGCGAGAGAACTCGGCACGCTGGATCTGCTGATCATGGTCGACTCGGCTCTACGACTCGGGCATCTCAAGCCCCGGGAACTGGAGGAGCTGTTGGCTAGTTCTCGACCCGGAGTGCGAGCGCTCCGCAAGGCGTATGCGTTGGCGGACCGCCGCTCCGAGTCAGCCGGTGAAACCCTGCTGCGTGTCTTCCACCAGGTCCTCGGCATTGAGGTGGAGCCGCAGAAGAAGCTCTACGACGGCGCTGGACAACTGATAGGTCAGGTCGATCTGCTCATTCGCGGAACACCCTTCGTACAGGAGTACGACGGGGCAGTTCACAGATCCGGCGGTCAGCACGTCGTCGACCTAAGAAGGGAGAGGAGTTGGGTGGGCACCGAGTACCAGCGCAACGGCTATGCACTCGACGACTTGCTCAACCATGCCGCGACTGTGATCCATGAGTTGGATCGCCTGCTGGACCGCCCGCATGATCGTCGACGCCTGGAGCGGTGGCGCGCCTTAGTAGAGGAATCGTTGTACTCCAAGACTGGTCGTGCGCGGGTCGTGAATCGCTGGAGACGTCAGTGGAACCCCAGCGTTCGGACGCAAACGGCATGATCTCTGCCGAAATTGCTGCGGTTTGGGCCCAAACCGCAGCCCAGAAGGCCCGGCAGCAACCCGTGAGCCGCCTAGGCTGAGGGTATGGACCGGCGGATCTTCGGGATCGAGAACGAGTACGGCGTCACGTGCACGTTCCGAGGACAGCGCCGGTTGAGCCCGGACGAGGTGGCGCGCTACCTATTCCGGAAGGTGGTCTCTTGGGGACGCAGCTCCAATGTCTTCCTTCGCAATGGGGCCCGGCTCTACTTGGATGTGGGCAGCCATCCGGAGTATGCCACTCCGGAGTGCGACGACGTGATCGAGTTGGTGACCCACGACAAGGCCGGCGAGCGGATTCTGGAAGGACTACTGGTTGACGCCGAGCAGAGGCTGCATGACGAAGGCATCTCAGGCGAGGTTTATCTGTTCAAGAACAACACCGACTCGGCCGGCAATTCCTACGGCTGTCATGAGAACTACCTGGTCAGTCGGGCAGGGGAGTTCGGCAGACTGGCCGATGTGCTGATCCCGTTCCTGGTGACTCGGCAGATCATGGTCGGCGCCGGGAAGGTCACCCAGACGCCGCGCGGGGCGTCGTACGCCGTCTCGCAGAGGGCCGAACATATCTGGGAGGGCGTATCAAGCGCGACGACAAGAAGTCGTCCGATCATCAACACTCGAGACGAGCCGCACGCTGACGCAGAGAAGTACCGCCGTCTGCACGTGATCGTTGGTGATTCGAACATGAGTGAGACCACCACGATGTTGAAGGTGGCCAGCTGCGACCTGGTGCTGAGGATGATCGAGGAGGGGGTCGTCATGCGGGACCTCTCCTTGGAAAACCCGATCCGGGCGATCCGGGAGATCGCTCACGACGTGACCGGGCGGCGCCTGGTGCGCTTGGTGAACGGTCGGGAGGCCAGCGCTTTGACCATTCAGCAGGAGTATCTCGCCAAGGCACACGACTTCGTGGACCGTCGGGGAGTCAGTACGCCGGTCATCGAACGGGCGCTGGACCTGTGGGAGCGGTCGCTCAAAGCGGTCGAGAGCGACGACTGGGGTCTGGTGGATCGTGAGATCGACTGGGTGATCAAGTGGAAGCTGATCGACCGCTATCGAGCCAAGCACAATCTGCCGTTAGCGCACCCGCGAGTCGCTCAACTCGATCTCGCCTACCATGACATCCATCGCGACCGTGGCCTCTACTATCTGCTCGACAAGCGTGGCGCGGTGGCTCGGCTGGTCAACGACTTGAAGGTCTTCGAGGCCAAGTCGGTGCCCCCGCAGACCACCCGAGCTCGGCTTCGCGGCGACTTCATCCGCAAGGCGCAGGAGCGACGTCGCGACTTCACGGTCGACTGGGTGCATTTGAAGCTGAACGATCAAGCACAGCGCACCGTGCTGTGCAAAGACCCATTCCGGGCGACGGATGAGCGTGTGCAGCGGTTGATCGACGGGATGTAGGGCGAGGAGTCGAGGGCCGTCGGCACCTCTCGGGTCATGTCGTTTGGGCCCAAACCGCACGATTCCGGTGGCGACTTCTGCCGTTTGGGCCCAAACCGCAACACCTGCGCCCCGAGCCGACCCGCGCGACCCTGTGAGCCCGGGGAAGTAAGGACTAGGGAAGCCCGGGTAGGGTGACCGGGCCAACCTGACGCCTGATCCGGAAGTGACGCCTGATGCCTCGATCCACCGCCCGACTCCTCGCGCCGCTGTTGGCTGCGGGGCTGATCGCCACGCTGTCGGCCTGCGGCGGTGACAAGGCGAAGGACCCCGACCCGAGCAGCTCGACGTCGGCCACGGAGTCGGCGGCAGCGGCTCCGATGAAGGACGGCACGGTGGAGGGAGTCACGGTCAAGGGCGAGCAGGGGGAGACGCCCAAGATCACCTGGGCGAAGGAGGGTGTGACGGCCACCGATCCGGTGCGCCAGGTGCTGACCAAGGGCGACGGGGAGACGGTCCAGAAGGACGACAAGGTCTTCGTCCAGCTCTGGGTCGGCAACGGCACCAAGAAGAAGGAGGCCTACTCCAGCTACACCGGGGCGCCTCAGCTGGTCACCGCGAGCACCACCCAGACGCTGGCCGTCCTCGCCGACGCGATCATCGACCAGCCAGTGGGGTCGCGACTGCTGGTCGCCCAGTCGGTGAGTGGGGCGTTCGGTGAGTCCGGCCAAGCCGACATCGGTTTGAAGCCGGACGACACGGCTGTCCTGGTCATCGATATCACCGGGAAGCTGCTGGACGGCCCGAAGGGTGCGAAGCAGGACCCGGCGGCGTGGGCGCCGAAGGTGGAGGCTTCCGGCGACATCCCGACTGCGCTCGACTTCTCCGACACGCCCAAGCCCAGTGGCGACTTCGAGATCACCACGCTGATCAAGGGGAAGGGCCCGAAGCTGCAGAAGGGTGACCACGTCTACGTCAACTACCTGGGTCAGGTGTACGACGGCAAGGAGCCGTTCGACCAGTCCTACAACCGGGGCACGCCGTTCGACTTCGACCTCGGCGGCGGGTCGGTCATCAAGGGCTGGGACCAGGGTCTGGTCGGTGTGACGGTGGGCAGCCGGGTGATCCTCCAGGTGCCACCGGACTGGGGCTACGGCAAGAAGGGCAACGGCAGCGCGGGCATCGCCGGCACCGACACGCTCTACTTCGTCGTCGACGTCCTGGGCGCCAGCTAGCCCACAGCGAGCACGAGCCGATGGCCCCGGTCCGCAAGAGCGAGCGGCTGCTCAACCTGCTCATCATGCTGCTGGTGCAGCGGCGTTATGTCAGCAAGGACCGGATCCGCGAGATCCTCTACCCAGGCCAGAGCCGGGACGCGTTCGAGAAGATGTTCGAGCGCGACAAGGAGGAGTTGCGCAGCCTCGGGGTGCCGATCGAGGTCGGCAGCCTGGACACCTACTTCGAGGACGAGCTGGGCTACCGGATCCGGCCCGACCAGTTCGGTCTGCCCGAGGTGAGCTTGACCGCCGACGAGGCCTCCCTGCTCGGTCTGGCCGCGAAGGTCTGGGAGCACGCCCGCCTGGCCGAGGTGACCACCGATGCAGTGCGCAAGCTCA
Source organism: Nocardioidaceae bacterium (assembly GCA_039811985.1). Lineage (GTDB taxonomy): Bacteria > Actinomycetota > Actinomycetes > Propionibacteriales > Nocardioidaceae > Nocardioides. Next base: position 27,813 of record JBDHZT010000010.1, read on the forward strand.
CGGCGGCGGGGGTGGCGGTCGATGTCGCCGCCCTGGAGGTCGTGCAGCCTCGGCTGGCGGTCAACGAGCCGGCTTTCGACGTCTTCTGGGAGGCCACCCACACCCGCACCCCGGTGGCGTTCGACTACGGCCGGGCCGCCGAGCGTCCGGCGACTCGTCACCTGCAGCCCTGGGGCGTGGTGCGGTACGCCGGCCATTGGTACGTCGTCGGGTTGGACACCGACCGCGGCGCGGAGCGGGTCTTCCGGCTCTCCCGGGTGCAGGGTGCGCCGCGCCTGGCTGGAGTGCCGGGCTCCTTCGAGGTGCCGGAGGACACCGACGTGCGTGCCGTCGCTCGGCGGTTGGCTCCGGAGCGCCCGGTCGAGCCGGCAACCATCCTGGTGCGCTCGGACAGCGGGCACAGCCTGCGCCGGAAGGCGACGCGGGTCGAGGAGGGCGTCCCAGGCCCGGACGACGACACCTGGGACCGACTCACGATCGACCAGGGGGACGTCGCCGACGAAGTCCTCGCACACGGAACCGACGCCTACGTGGAAGGGCCGCAGCAGCTGCGGCAGACCGTCGTACGTCGCCTGCGCGCGGTCGTGGAGGCGCCGTGACGCCCACCGCGATGCCCGGAGGCGCGAAGGAGCAGGTGGCCCGGCTCCTCGCGCTGGTGCCCTACCTGCACAGCCGGGGCCAGGTGCACCTGGACGAGGCGAGTGCGGACCTCGGCGTCTCACCTGACCAGCTGCTGCGGGATCTCCGAGTGTTGTTGATGTGTGGCCTCCCCGGTGGTTACCCGGGTGACCTGATCGACGTGGACCTGGACGCTCTCGAGGCCCCTGAGGGCGACGGCGTCATCCGGATCTCCAACGCCGACTATCTCGCACGCCCGCTGCGGCTGACGCCGACCGAGGCCAGCGCGTTGATCGTCGCGCTGCGGGCGTTGCGGGAGAGCTGCGACGAGCAGACCCGGGAGGTGGTGGACCGGACCCTGGCGAAGCTCGAGGCGGCAGCCGCCCAGGGTGCGGGCGGTCAGAGTGTGGGGGCTCAGGTCCATGTAGGTGACCGGGTCGACGAGGTGGCTGGGCTGCGCACCCTGCTCCTCGACGCGGTGGGCCGACATCGACAAGTCGAGTTGCGCTATTTCGTGCCTAGCCGAGACGAGGTCTCGCACCGGTTGGTGGATCCGCATGCCGTGGTCTCGGCCAACGGCGTGGACTATCTGGAGGCGTGGTGCCATAGCGCCGAGGCACCGCGCGTGTTCCGCCTGGATCGGATCGAGGCGGTCGACGTGCTCGACAGCGAGGTGACCACCCAGGCCGCGGCGCGTCGGCCACTGGCCGACGGACTCTTCCTGCAGTCCAGCGACGCGGCTCGAGCCGTGCTCCGACTCGAGCCGCCCGCGAGGTGGGTCCTCGACTACTACCCGGTCGAGAAGGTACGCCGCCGTCGGGGCGGCGTGGTCGAGGTGACCATGCTGGTCGCCGATCGGCAGTGGCTAGAACGGCTGCTGCGCCGGCTCGTGCCGCATGCGACTGTGCTCGAACCGGCCGAAATGGCCGAATCGTTGCGCGCCACCGCCGCAGCCACCCTCGGCTTGTACGGTGAGGACACGTAGGATGGGGAATGGCCCGGTTGCCGGGGCCGACACTGTCGAGGTGAGGAACACATGATCACACCACTCTTCGAGATGCCTGGTGGGTGGGAGCTCATCATCATCGTCCTCGTCGTCGTGCTGCTCTTCGGCGCCAAGAAGCTGCCCGAACTGGCGCGTGGCAGTGGCCAGGCGTTGCGGATCTTCAAGGACGAGACGAAGGGCCTCACCTCGGGTGACGACGCCAAGGATGCCGCGGACGCCACCGAGATGACGGCCGAGCCGGAGCCCGAGCCGGAGCGCCGCAGCGACGGCACCTCCGCCTGATCCCTCTCTGCCTGATCTCTCTGGGCACCGTCTGATTGGGGCGCACCGTCATGTCGTTCTCCGGTGTGGTCCAGCTCTTCGCGGGCAAGCCGGTCCACCCGGTCGGACCCGACGGCAAGATGGCGCTGTCGGACCATCTGCGCGAGCTGCGCGGACGGATCATGAAGTGCGCGCTGGTGCTCACCGTCGCCTTCATCATCGGCCTGGTCTTCTACGACCAGATCTTCGGCTTCATCATGGGGCCCTACAAGCACGCCCAGCAGCAGCTCCCCGGCGGGACCGATTCGGTCGCCACGGTCAACGGTCCCGGCGGCCCGTTCCTGCTCTACTTCAAGATCGCCGGACTCGCCGCGGTGGTCGGCACCAGCCCCTACTGGCTCTACCAGATCTGGGCCTTCATCCTGCCGGGCTTGCACCCCCACGAGCGCCGCTGGTCGCGGGTCTTCGCGGCGATCGCCGGTCCGCTGTTCATCATCGGTGTCATCGTCGGCTACGTCACCTTGCCGAAGGGCCTCGAGGTGCTGATCGGGTTCACCCCTGACAGCCTGACCAACCTGGTCGAGTTCAGCGAGTATCTCTCCTTCCTGACCCGCACCCTGCTCGTCTTCGGGATCGCCTTCGAGATCCCGGTGTTCATCGTCCTGCTCAACCTCGCCGGGGTCGTCACCGCGAAGAAGCTCGCCGAGCACCGCGCCTGGATCATCATCGTCGTGTTCATCTTCGCCGCGATCGCGACACCGTCGACCGACCCGTTCACCATGTGCTTCTTGGCCTTCCCGATGGTCGGGTTGTTCCTGGTGTCCGAGGTGATCGCCCGGTTCAACGACCGTCGGCGCAGGCGCGCACGCGAAGCGGCCGGCCTGTGAGCGGACCGGCTCCGCTGGGCCCGGTCGACCCGTTCGACCTGCCGGAGTGGCTGGGCGAGCAGGCCGTCACGTGGCACCCGGAGGCAGGTATCACCGGCACGCCTCTGGTTGCCGGAAGGCTCGTCTCGGCGCAGGGGGAGGAGCAGCTCTGCGACCTGCTCGCCGTCGACGAGGCCTACCCCGGTCCGGTCGCGGACGATGCGGCACGCACCCTCGCCCACCAGGCGTGGCAGCACGGCCAGGTCCATCTCGCCGAGCGCGGCGGGCGACTCACCCTGGCGGTTCCGGGCCGCGAGTTCACCGCCGATGGCGTGCTGGCCGCGCTGGCCCGGCTCGCGCTCGCGCTGGGCTCCTCGCCGGCTCGGATGTCGGCGCTGCTCACCGTCGGACGGGACGGCAGCCCAGCGGCTAGTCTCGCCCCGTGACCCGCGAGATCGCGCTGCTGACCAACCCGACCGCCGGCCGAGGCCGCGCGGTGCGGGTGCGCGACGCCGCGCTGCCGCGGCTGCGCGCCGCTGGCTTCGTGGTGCGCAGCATCACCGGCCGCGATGCCGACGAGGCTCTCGACCTCGCTCGGGAGTGTGTCGCTGACGGCGTCGAAGCGCTGGTCGTGTGCGGTGGGGACGGCATCGTTCACCTCGGCGTCCAAGCCGTGACCGGCACCGCCACCCGCCTGGGTCTGTTGCCCGGTGGTTCCGGCAACGACGTGGCGCGCTACCTCGGGTTGCCGGTCAACCAGCCGCTGGTTGCCGCGGATCGGATCATCGCCGGACGCACCCGCACCCTGGATCTGGGTCGGAGCGGGACCCGCTACTTCGTGACCGTGCTGGCTGCTGGGTTCGACGCTGTGGTGAATGAGCGGGCCAACAAGATGTCGTGGCCGCGGGGCCAGATGCGCTACAACATCGCGACCGTCGCCGAGCTGCGGACCTTCAAGCCGCTGTCCTACACACTGGAGCTCGACGGGCAGCAGCGCGAGCTGGAGGCCATGCTGGTCGCGGTCGGCAACGGGCCGTCCTTCGGGGGCGGCCTGCGGATCGCCGAGGGTGCCCTCCTCGACGACGGGCTCTTGGACGTCGTGATCTTCAAGCCGGTGGGTCGGCTGGAGTTGGTTCGCACCTACCCGAAGCTGTTCAAGGGCACCCACACCCGTCACCCGCAATACGAACACCATCGCGTGCGCTCGGTCACGATCGCAGCCCCGGGCGTGGTGTCTTATGCCGATGGCGAGCGCTTCGGAGAGCTGCCGCTCACCGTAGAGTGCGTTCCGGGAGCTCTGACGGTCCTCGGATGACCGACCACTCACATCCCGTCCTCGGTGAGTTCGCCGGGCGCTACCCGTTCCCGCTCGACCCGTTCCAGGTCGAGGCATGCCGCGCGATCGAGGACGGTCGCGGTGTCCTGGTGGCCGCACCGACCGGCTCGGGCAAGACCGTGGTCGGCGAGTTCGCGGTACACGTCGCCTTGAGCACCGGGCGCAAGTGCTTCTACACCACCCCGATCAAGGCGCTGTCCAACCAGAAGTACGCCGACCTGGTGGCCGCCTACGGCCCGGACCGGGTCGGTCTGTTGACCGGAGACAACACCGTCAACGGCGAGGCCCCGGTGGTCGTGATGACGACCGAGGTGCTGCGCAACATGCTGTACGCCGGCTCCCGGACGCTGCTCGGTCTCGGCTACGTCGTGATGGACGAGGTGCACTATCTGGCCGACCGGATGCGCGGAGCCGTCTGGGAGGAGGTGATCATCCACCTTCCCGAGTCGGTCACCTTGGTCTCGTTGTCCGCCACGGTCTCCAACGCGGAGGAGTTCGGCGCCTGGCTCGAGACGGTGCGTGGAGAGACCACGACCATCGTGGAGGAGCGCCGGCCGGTCCCGTTGTTCCAGCAGGTGATGGTCGGTCGCAGGTTGATGGACCTGTTCGCCTCCTCCGACGTCGACGCCGCGGCGGGCTTCGTGCGGGAGGGCGCGCCGGTCAACGACCAGCTCCTCCGCGTGGCCCGCGACGACTGGGCCAGCAGCCGGCTGATGCGCGATCGCAGGTCGGCCCGCAAGGGCCGACCGGGCTCGTCGAAGAACCCACGCAGCGTCGGCAACGGGCGTCGGGTGTGGATCCCGAGCCGGACCGACGTGATCGATCGGCTCGACCGCGCCGGGCTGTTGCCCGCGATCGTGTTCATCTTCAGCCGGGCCGGGTGTGACGCCGCGGTGCGTCAGTGCTTGCAGACGAACATCCGGCTGACGACCGCCGACGAGCGGGACACCATCTTCGCCTATGTCGAGGAGGAGTGTCGTCACCTGCCCGACGCGGACCTGAACGCGTTGGGCTACGCCGACTTCCTCGACGGGCTGACCCGTGGGGTGGCAGCCCACCACGCAGGCCTGTTGCCGACCTTCAAGCAGGTGGTGGAGGGCCTGTTCGTGCAGGGCCTGGTCAAGGTCGTCTTCGCCACCGAGACACTCGCCCTCGGCATCAACATGCCGGCCCGCACGGTTGTGCTGGAGAAGCTGACGAAGTTCAACGGCGAGACGCACGCCGACATCACGCCGGGGGAGTACACCCAGCTCACCGGCCGGGCCGGCCGACGCGGCCTCGATGTCGAGGGGCATGCGGTCGTGCTGTGGCAGCCAGGCATGGATCCGCGAGAGCTGGCCGGGTTGGCGTCCACCCGGACCTATCCGCTGCGGTCGTCCTTCCGGCCGTCGTACAACATGGCGGTCAACCTGGTGCACCAGTTCGGCCGGCACCGTTCCCGCGAGCTGCTGGAGACCTCCTTTGCGCAGTTCCAGGCCGACCGGGCTGTGGTCGGCCTGGCCCGCCAGGTGCACCAGGCGGAGGAGGCGCTGGAAGGCTATGCCGAGGCGGCCCAGTGCGACCGTGGCGACTTCATGGAGTACGCCGCGCTGCGGCGGCAGATCTCCGAGGCGGAGAAGGGTGCAGCAAAGGCGCGCCGAGCCGACAGCAGGGCGGAGGCGCGGGAGTCGTTGGCTGCCCTGCGTCGGGGGGACGTGATCATGGTCCCGGTCGGCAAGTTCCGCGGCTGGGCGGTCGTCTTGGACCCGGGCTCGGAGGGTGAGGAGCCGCGTCCGCAGGTGCTCACGGCTCAACGCCAGGCACGACGGCTGGCGCCGATGGACTTTCCGACTCCGGTCGCCGCGGTGGCGCGGCTGCGGATCCCGAAGCACTTCAACGCCCGCAGCCCTCAGTCACGACGAGACCTCGCCTCGGCCTTGCGGGAGCGCACCCGGCACCTCGACGACGCGCCGACGACACGGTCTGCTCGGCGGGATCAGCCGGTCGACGCGGCGACCACGGCGCGAGTGGCCGACCTGCGTGCCGAGCTGAAGGCGCACCCCTGCCACGACTGTCCCGACCGCGAGGACCATGCGCGATGGGCGGAGCGGTGGATCAAGCTGCAGCGCGACACCGCCACCTTGCAGCGTCGGATCGAGCAGCGGACCAACACGGTCGCTCGCACCTTCGACCGCGTCTGTGACGTGCTCACCGTGCTGGGCTATCTGGACGGCGATGCGGTCACCGACCGCGGGCGACCACTGATGCGGCTGTACGGCGAGCTCGACCTGCTCGCCGCGGAGGCGCTGCGACAAGGCCAGTGGGACGACCTGGACGCGGCCCAGCTGGCGGCGGTGCTATCGGCGCTGGTGTTCGAGTCGCGCCGCAGCGAGGACACCGCCCCGCGGGTCCCGGGCGGTCAGATCGGGGACCGGCTCACCGCGCTGAGGCGAGAGTGGCGAGCGCTGGCAGACCTGGAGCGCGACCACCGGCTCGACTTCCTCTCCGAGCCCGATCCTGGGTTCGCCTGGGCGGCCTGGTGGTGGGCGTCCGGGGACGACCTGGACGGGGTGCTGGACGGAGCCGACCTCGCTCCTGGAGACTTCGTGCGCTGGGTCAAGCAGGTGATCGACCTGGCCGGCCAGGTCGCCGATGCCGCGGGCGGCAGCCCCGTGCGCGACGTGGCGCGGGAGGCCGTGCGGGCGATGCGTCGCGGGGTTGTGGCCTACTCCTCGCTGAGTGAGTGACCCATCAACTGAGCCCCCCGGGCAGCGAGGAGTAGGCCACCGTCCCCCACGTCTTGATGGGCGAAACGTTAGGGGTCCGCTGCCGCGCGCGGCAAGGGCTCTGGTCGGGCAGTTCGCGCCGGGTCAGGCCAGTTCTGTCAAGGCAGTGAGCAACCGCACCACGGGCCCCTCCAGCCCCCATCGCTCCGTGACTTCGCGAGCCAGATCCGGGTCGGGTGGCGCCAGCGGCAGCCGTGCGTCGTAGTCGCCGAGGTCCAGGTCACGAGCGACCGCGACCACCTGCGGTGCCACGTCGAGGTAGGCGGCGGCCGCCTCGATCTTGGCACGCAGGCCAGGTGTCATCTCGGCATCCGGGTCAAGGGCTGCCGCGCGGATCCCGGTCAGATCGTCGAACTTGCGGAGCAGTGAGGCGGCCGTCTTCTCACCGACGCCGGAAACTCCGGGCAACCCGTCCGAGCTGTCCCCGCGCAAAGTCGCCAGATCGGCGTACTGATGGGCGTGCACGCCGTACTTCTCCCGCACCACGGCGTCGGTGATCTGCTCGTGACGGCTGACGCCCCGTGCGATGTAGAGCACGCGCACGGCTCGGTCGTCGTCGACGAGTTGGAAGAGATCCCGATCGCCGGTGACCACGTCCACCGGCATCCCGGCTCCGGTGGCCACCGTGCCGATCACGTCGTCGGCCTCGTAGCCGTCCGCGCCGACGATGGTGATGCCGAGCGCGGTCAGCATCTCCACGATGATGGGGATCTGGACCTCCAGCGGATCCGGGACTTCTTCCACGTCGGGCGCGGCGCCGGGCACGACGTACTCGACACGATGGGCCTTGTACGACGAGATCAGCTCGACCCGCCAGGCGGGACGCCAGTCGTTGTCCCAGGCACAGATCAAGTGGGTCGGCCGATAGTCAGAGACCATCCGGGCGATGAAGTCGAGAAGCCCGCGGACGGCATTGACCGGCGTGCCATCGGGGGCACGGAAGCTGTCAGGGACGCCGTAGAAGGCTCGGAAGTACATCGAGGCGGTGTCGAGCACCATCAGACGGGGGGACGGAGACTCCATCCCGGCATCCTCGCACTCCACTAGGGTGTGGGCGTGGAAGAGACCGATCGGCAGATCGTCAGCCTGCTTGCTGCCGACGGCCGGATGTCGTTCACCGACCTGGGCCGGGCTACTGGGTTGTCGACCTCCGCCGTGCACCAGCGGGTCAAGCGCCTCGAACAGCGCGGCCTGATCAAGGGCTACACCGCCCGGATCAACCACGAGCAGCTCGGCCGACCGCTGACCGCGTTCGTCTCGATCACGCCGATCGATCCCTCCGAGCCCGACGACTACCCGGACCGCCTCCGTGGGATCACCGAGATCGAGTCCTGCTGGTCGGTGGCGGGCGAGGAGTCCTACATCCTCAAGGTCCGGGTGCCGACCCCGGCCGCATTGGAGGACCTGCTCGCCCGGATCCGCGCCAACGCCAACGTGTCGACCCGGACCACGATCGTGCTATCCACGCCGTTCGAGAACCGGCCCTTGGACTGACCCCGGTCCCGCCGAGCGCTCAGTGCGCCTGGAGCGCGGCGGTGCGTCGGGAGGCCTCGGCGACCTCGGCAGCCTTGAGGGCGCTCTCGTCGATTCGGCCGTGCTCGGCCCACCACGCCTGACCGGCCTCGGGCAGCGTGTGGATCGGGTCGTAGTACTCGTAGGTGCGGGTGAGCGCACCCTCGTCCTCGGCTTCGATCGAGGTGCGGTAGTTCTTGGTCCAGTAGGAGATCCCGCGCTCGGTGTCATAGGACTCCAGCTGGTGCACCCAGCGCTTCCCCACGAACGGGACGTCGCAGACGATGCGCGGGGTGGCGAAGCCGGGTAGGTAGCCCATCATCTGGTGCTGCAAGCGCTGCGCCTCGCCCACCGAGACCCGCCAGTGCTCGGAGTAGGGGATCATGTCGCACATGTAGAAGTAGTAGGGCATGATCCCCGCGCCGTCGAGCAGTGCGAAGCACAGGTCGAGCAGGTCGTGCGCGTCCGCGTTGACGCCGTTCATCAGCACGCCCTGGTTGCGAACGTCCCGGATGCCGGTGTCGAGCATCGCGCGGGTGGCCTTCGCCACCAGCGGGGTCACCGAGTTGGCGTGGTTGACGTGGGTGTGGATCGCGATCGACGCGCCGCGCTCTCGCGCGATCCCGGCGACTCGGCCCATGCCGTCCACCACGTCGGCTTGCAGCCAATGTTGCGGCAGCGCCATCAGGGCCTTGGTCGCGAGCCGGATGTCGCGGATGTTCTCAATCTCCAACAGATCGGTGAGGAACGCCTCAAGGCGTGGCCAGGGCATGTTCGCCACGTCGCCGCCGGAGACCACGACGTCGCGGACCTGGGGGGTCTCGCGCAGGTAGTCCAGCATCGCGCCGAGCCGATCGACCGGCTTGCCGACGAACTTGAGCTTGTCGATGATCGGGGTGGAGTTGCCGACCAGGTCCATCCGGGTGCAGTGGCCGCAGTACTGCGGGCAGGTCGGCAGCAGCTCGGCCAGCACCTTGGTGGGGTAGCGGTGGGTCAGCCCCTCGGCCACCCACATGTCGTGCTCGTGCAACGAGTCGCGGGTCGCCTGCGGGTGCGAGGGCCAGTCCGTGCGCCGGTCGGAGAAGACGGGAATCATGTAGCGGCGAACCGGGTCGGCGTAGAACGCCTCGGTGAGCGAACCGGGTCCGGCCGGAGTGACCTCCGGGGCCATCGTGTTCATCATCTGCGGCGGGACCAGCATCGACATGGTGGCCCGCTCCGCCTGATCGCGCTCCAGGTCGGCGTAGAAGCGCTCGTCGATCAGGTCGCCCATCAGCTCGCGGAGCTGCTTGACGTTCTTGATGCAGTGGGACCGTTGCCACTGCACCGACTCCCAGTCGGCGGCGGTGACCTCCCGCCAACCCGGGAACCGGGTCCAGTCGGGCTCGACGAGCTCGGCCCGGGCGTAGGCGTAGGGCTGTAGGCGGTCGGTGTTCGACATGACGGTCATGGCTGCTCCAGTAGTGCTGCGGCGGCCGGATCGGGGACCGGCCGCTCGATTGTGTGAGATAGGCCGCACATGGGAAAGTAGGCGGAGAACGTCCGGTCAGTCTATTACAACGCCGTAGAATTTGCGGCATCGAGCCGCCTAGATGGAGAACATATCGGCCATGTCCGCAAGTGTGAGCGATCCCACAGGTCTGCACCGGGTCCTGGACGACCGTGTCGTGCTGCCTCAGGCGGCGACGCGGCTAGATGCCCGTCGTGAGCTGTGGCCCGACGAGGTCCGCGTCCGGGTCGAGAAGCTGAACCTCGACGCGGCGTCGTACCGCCAGCTCGAGGGCAAGCACACCGCCCCCGGAGAGTCCGTCGACGGTGATGCCGTGCGCGCCGAGGTCCTCGATATCGTGGCCACCCGCGGCAAGATGCAGAACCCGGTCACCGGCTCCGGGGGGATGCTGGTCGGCACCGTCGAGGCCGTCGGCGAACAGTCGCCGCTGGGCTTGCAGGTGGGTGATCGGATCGCCACGTTGGTGTCACTCTCGTTGACCCCGCTGGTGATCGAGGACGGTCTGCGCGATTGGGACGGCCTGACCGAGCAGGTGCCCTGCGACGGTTACGCCGTGCTGTTCGGCCGGTCGATCGCGGCGGTCATCCCCGCCGACCTCGATCCGGACCTGTCCTTATCGGTGATGGACGTCTGCGGGGCGCCCGCGCTGACCGCCCGCGTCGTGGGGGAGTACGCCGCGCGGGGCGGCGAGGTGGCGGTCGCCGTCGTGGGTGGCGCTGGCAAGTCGGGCTCGCTGAGCCTGGCCGCCGCCCGGGCCGCCGGAGCGACGCGCACCATCGGAGTCGTGCCACACGAGGGTGAGGCCACCCTCCTGCGCGGCGCGGGCATCGCCGACGAGGTCGTGCTGGCCGATGCCCGCGACCCGATCGCGCTGCGAGACGCCGTCGTCGCTGCGGGCGGACCCGCCCAGGTGACCGTGGTCTGTGTCGACGTGCCGGGCTGCGAGGGAGGGGCGATCTTGGCGACCGCCGAGCGCGGCACCGTGATCTTCTTCTCGATGGCCACCTCCTTCTCGGCTGCCGCTCTGGGCGCGGAGGGGCTTGCCGCTGACGTGACCATGCTGGTGGGGAACGGCTACGCGCCGGGGCACGCGGCGTACGCCTTGGACCTGCTCCGCTCGGTCCCCGGCGTGCGGAGCCTGTTCGAGCGTCGGTTGGTCGGCCATGGAGCAGGGACCGGAGGTGCCAGCTGATGGCGAAGAGTCGCGGCAAGCTCGATCTCGATCCGAAGACCGTCAAGCAGGCGCGTCAGCTGGCCCGCAAGGTCGGCAAGCCGATCGTCCGGCTGGCGCAGCAGCACACCACCGTCTCCGTGGAGCGGGCGACCCTGCGGCTCGCCGGCCTGTCGGGTGCCGACGACGAGGGCACCCCCTGGGTGAACCGCCTCGTCGACGCGGTCCGAGCCGATGTCGGTCTGGAGGGCGGCGTCGCGGTGCCAGTGTGGGATGCCTTGCGCAGGACCGAGGTGACGGATCTCCACCAACTCGCCGCCCGCGCGGCTGCCGGGGAGGTTCGTTTCGAGATCCCGGAGGGACAAGCGGGCAAGCGCGCCAGGAGCGAGTCGCGCAAGGCGGTGCACGCCGGCATCCGCCGCATCGACAGCCGGCGCCGGGAGCGGCAGCGGCTGATCCATCGCCTCGGTGACGCGCCCCGCCAGCCCTGGATCTACCTCATCGTCGCCACGGGCGACATCTACGAGGACATCCCGCAGGCCCAGGCGGCCGCTCGGGCGGGGGCGGACATCATCGCGGTGATCCGCTCGACCGGGCAGTCGCTGCTCGACTTCGTGCCTGAGGGCGCGACCCGAGAGGGCTTCGCTGGAACCTACGCGACCCAGGAGAACTTCCGCCTGATGCGGGCGGCTCTGGACGAGACGAGCAAGGAACTGGGCCGCTACGTCCGGCTCACCAACTATGCCTCCGGACTGTGCATGCCTGAGATCGCCGCGCTGGCCGGCCTTGAGCGGCTGGACATGATGCTGAACGACTCGATGTACGGCATCCTCTTCCGCGACATCAACCCGATCCGCACCTTCGTGGACCAGCGCTTCAGCCGTCAGGTCCACGCCCGGGCCGGCATCATCATCAACACTGGCGAGGACAACTATCTGACCACCGCCGACGCGGTCGAGGCGGCTCACACGGTTACCACCAGCCAGTTGCTCAACGAGTACTTCGGCAAGGAGGCCGGTCTGGAGGACTGGCAGCTGGGCCTGGGACATGCGTTCGAGATCAACCCGGATCGGCCGGAGTCGTTCCGCCTCGAGCTCGCCCACGCGCTGCTGGCCCGTGAGCTCTTTCCCGACGCTCCGCTGAAGTGGATGCCGCCCACCCGGCACATGACCGGCGACGTCTTCCGCGGCTACCTGCTCGACGGGTTCTTCAACCTGGTCGGGGCACTCACCGGACAGGGCATCCTCCTGGTCGGAATGATGACCGAGGCGGTCGTCACGCCGTGGCTGTCCGACCGAGACCTGGCCCTCCAGAATGTCCGCTACGTGATGAACGCCGCCGGCAACCTGCACGAGGACTTCCACCCCGCGAAGGACGGCTTCATCGAGCGTCGCGCTCGCGAGGTGCTCGCCGAGACCATCGAGCTCCTCGGCGACATCGCCCAGGACACCGACGACGCCGGCGACCCGCCGTTGCTCGCTGCCATCGCGGACGGCACCTTCGGGCTGATGAAACGACCGCCCCACGGCGGGCGTGGTCTGGACGGCGTGGCTCGCAAGGCCGAGCACTACTACAACCCCGCGAGCGAGATCTTGGAGGGGGACCGATGAGCGAGGAGACCTTGAGCGGCGTCGTACGCCCCTACGGCGACACCACGGGCGACGGGATGGTGCAACTGTCCTTCACTCTGCCGGTGCCGCACTCGAAGCGAGCGGAGGGGGCGGCCACCCAGCTGGCCAACAAGATGGGCATCGACCCGGCGCTGGTGGTGCACAGCAAGCCGATGGGGGAGGGCTTCAGCTTCTTCGTCGTCTACGGCCGGGTCAACCACCTCGTCGAGCTGTCGAAGGTCGAGGTCGTCGAGCGGGACTATCCTCTGCTCACCCCCAAGGAGGCCAATGCCCAGATCAAGGTCGCGCTGCGCCGCCGGTTGGTGGTCGTCGGCGCCTGCATCGGCACCGACGCGCACACCGTCGGGATCGACGCGATCTTGAACATCAAGGGCTTCGCGGGCGAAAAGGGACTGGAGTACTACCGGGAGGTGAAGGTGGTGAACCTCGGCGCACAGGTCTCGGTGCCCACTCTGGTCGAGCGGGCACGGCAGGAGAAGGCCGACGCGGTGCTGGTCTCCCAGGTGGTGACCCAGCGAGACGCCCACCTGCTGAACACCAGGGAGATGTCGGCGGCCTTCCGGGAGTCCTATCCGGAGGGCAAGCGGCCGCTCCTAGTGGTCGGCGGCCCCCGTTTCGACGAGACGATGGCCACCGAGCTCGGGGTGGACCGAGTGTTCACCCGCGGCACCACGCCGGCCGAAGTGGCCAGCTATCTCGTGCATCGGGTCGCGTCATGACGGCGACGGTCGGGATGCGCGTCGTGCACCGCCGCTACGTGCCCTACTCACATGCCCACTACGCCGGCAACCTGGTCGACGGCGCCTACTCGCTCGGCCTGTTCGGCGACGTGGCCACCGAGATGTGCATCCTCACCGACGGCGACGAGGGGTTGTTCGCCTCCTACTCCGACGTGCAGTTTCGCGAGCCTGTCCGGGCCGGGGACGTGCTGGAGACCGTCGCCGAGCTGGTCAAGGTCGGCACCCGATCCCGGGTGATGGAGTTCACCGTGCGCGTCGTCGCGCGTGGCTGCGCTACCGAGGAGCGACCCGGGGCCGCCGAGCTGCTCGCCGAGCCGCTGGTGGCAACGACCGCGACCGGCACGGTGGTCGTGCCTCCCTCGTCCTGAGGGCGCGCCAGGTACCTTGGGCGCCGTGATCCGCCGCGCCCTGGCCGCCTTCGTCTTCGGGGTGGTTGGCGCGCAGACGTTCGGTGGGGGTCTGGCCTTCCTCCTGCTCCCGCTCGCCGTGGCCGGGTTCGTGTGGTGCGTGCGAGGTCTGTCTCCGCGATCAGCGTGGATCCCGGGGTGGGCATTCGGCATCGGCTTCCAGTTCGCGCTGCTGTGGTGGATGCGGGCGGTCGGACCGGACGCCTGGGCCGCGCTGGCCGGGGTCGAGTCGCTCTTCTACGCGGTGCTCGGGTCCGCTACCGCCGTGCTGGTCCGGTTGAGGGCGTGGCCGGTCTGGGTCGCGCTGGCCTGGCTGGCGATGGATGCCTGGCGGTCCAGCTGGCCGTTCAGCGGCATGCCGTGGGGCCGACTGGGCTGGGCGGTGATCGACACCCCGCTCGCCCCCGCCGCTGCCTATGTCGGCGTCAACGGCGTGACGCTGCTGGTCGCCTTGCTAGGCACCACCCTCGCCTGGTGTGTCCTGCGCGGACCGCGTCGGGTCTGGTCGTCCACCGCATGGTTGGCGGTCGTCGCTGCGGCCTCCTGCCTTCCTGCCCTGATGCCCTATGCCGCTGCGGCGGACGGCGAGGCTCGGGTTGCCGTCGTCCAGGGAAACGTGCCGGGCGACGGCACCGACATCCTGCTCGACTATCGCCAGGTGACCCGCAACCACCGAGACGCCACCGTCCAGCTCGCCGAGGACGTGCGCGCAGGCAAGACCGAAGCCCCCGACTTCGTGGTGTGGCCGGAGAACTCGACGGCCGTGGACCCCTTCAACGACGCCGAGACGCACGCCGACATCGTGGCCGCCTCCGACGCGATCGGTGTGCCGATCCTGGTCGGTGCCATGGTCGACGCTCCCGATCCGGCGGACGTGCTCAACCAGGGACTGGTCTGGGAGCCTGGAGTGGGTGCCATCGATCGCTACACCAAACGACACCCCGTCCCGTTCGGGGAGTACATCCCCTGGCGCGGCACCGTCTTCGGAACGTTCGGCAAGCTGCGGCTGATCTCTCGAGACATGCTCAGCGGCGACCGTCGTGACCCGCTCACTATCGCGGGGGTCAAGGTTGCGGACTCGATCTGCTTCGACATCGGCTATGACGACGGCATCCGCGACCAGGTGCTGGCCGGGGCGCAGATGATGACCGTCCAGACGAGCAACGCGATGTTCATCTACACCCACCAGATCGACCAGCAGTTCGCGATGACCCGGTTGCGCGCCATCGAGTCGCATCGGGCGGTCGCCGTTGCCGCGACCAACGGCCTGACCGGCCTGATCGGGCCCGACGGCCAGGTGCTGGACGTCGCGACCCCCCGCACGAAAACGGTCCTGGAGCAGGAACTCCCGCTCGGGGCGACCATCACCCCTGGGATCAGGTACGGCACGTGGATCGGCCGGGCGGCGCAGCTGCTGACGCTGCTCGCTCTCGCCGTTGGGCTGGTCACGTATCGTCGAAAGGCCGGACCAAGGACGCCCGAGACGACCACGACAGAGCCCGCCCTGGCGGGATCGGCCTGAGGAGAGAGGAACGCCGATGAGCGCCGACCTCGGTCGGGTCGTGATGGTCGTGCCCACCTACAACGAGGCCGACAACCTGGCCTGGATCGTCGGACGACTGCGCGCCGCCCAGCCGCAGATCGACGTGCTCGTGGTGGACGACAGCTCTCCGGACGGCACGGGCACCATCGCCGATCAGCTCGCTGCCGAGGACACCCAGGTATCGGTCGTCCATCGCTCGAGCAAGGCCGGCCTAGGGGCGGCCTACCGACATGGCTTCGAGGTGGCCCTGGAGCGGGGCTACGACGTCATCGGCGAGATGGATGCCGACGGCTCCCACCAGCCCGAGCAGCTCGGCCGGCTGCTCGACGCGCTGCGTGAGGCGGACCTCGTTATCGGTGCACGCTGGGTCCCTGGTGGTTCGGTGGTGAACTGGCCGAAGTCGCGCGAGCTGCTCTCTCGGGGCGGCAACCTCTACGTCCGGCTCCTGCTCGGATTGAAGGTGCGCGACGCCACCGCCGGCTTCCGGCTCTTCCGGCGCAGCGCCTTGGCTGCGATCGACCTGGCCACCGTGGAGTCCACCGGATATGTGTTCCAGACCGATCTGGCCTACCGCGTGGTGACGGCCGGACTCAGGGTGATCGAGGTTCCGATCGAGTTCGTCGAGCGAGAGCGTGGCGACTCCAAGATGACCCCGGAGGTGGCCACCGAGTCACTGCGCCGGATCACCGTGTGGGGCATCCAGGAACGAGGCCGGCAGACGGCCGACCTGGTCGCCCGCTGGAAGAGGAGGTGGCGATGAGCCGCGGTCGACGCTACGCCGTCTGGGCGCTGGTGACAGCGTTCGTGGTGGTCCCACTCGTGGAGATCAGCGCGCTGATCCTCGTCGGCAGGTTGATCGGTCCCTGGTGGACGATCCTGTTGCTGATCGCCGACAGCATCCTGGGCGGATGGCTGATCCGCCGCGAGGGGTCACGGGCCTGGGCAGCGCTGAGCGATGCTCTGGCGACCGGTGCGATGCCCGCCAAGGAGCTGGCCGATGGCGCCCTGATCCTGGTCGGCGGCACCCTCATGCTCGCGCCGGGCTTCGTCTCCGACCTGTTCGGCGCGCTGATGATCCTGCCGATCACGCGGCCACTCGCCCGCCGGGTGCTCACGGCGATCGTGACCCGGAGGCTGCTGATGGCCGGGGTGGCCTATGACGCGCGACGCCCCGGACCCGGGCCGCAGGGACCCGTCGTCCGGGGCGAGGTCGTCGACGACGACGTCAGCTGACGCGCTTCTTCGCGTTGGCCCGGTGCAGGTGCGCGGGGCCGATCTCGCCGCCCCGCAGCAACTCAAGCCGCTCGGCCAAGATGTCCTCGAGCTCCTTGACCGACCGGCGCTCCAGGAGCATGTCCCAGTGCGTCCGGGCCGGCTTCTCCGCCTTCCGCTCGGGCCGAGCGCCCGAGGTGTTGAGTGCTTCCGCGCCGCAGCGCGCGCACTCCCAGACCGGAGGAACTTCGGCCTCCTCCGACATCGTGATCGCGAATTCGTGGCCGTTCGGGCAGGCGTAGTCCACCTGTTGCCGGGCCGCAAACTCGATCCCGCGCTCGTCCTCGAAACTCTGGCCACCCAGCCTCGCGCCACGCAGCGTGCGCTCCGCCATGAGTACCTCCCGTTGCTGATCCCCACCTGTCATGGGTGAGACGGGCGGGTAAAGAAATCGTGACGCGGTTTACGCGCCTGTCTTTACCAACGGTAGCGAACCGGCCAAGATTCCGTCGAAACGGTCAGACCACCTGGGGAACCCTGTTGCCTGCCTCACGGATGCCCTCGCGGGGGTCGAGCCGGATCAGGAAGAAGGCACCGAGCACGAAGAAGATGATCAACGCGAAGATCGCGGGGCGGTAGGACCCGGTGAGCTGGAAGACCAGGCCGAAGACCAGGGTGCCGAACCAGGAGGTGCCGCGTTCGGCAGCGTTGTAGAGAGCAAAGTACTCACCCTCGCGCCCATGAGGGATGAGCAGGCTGAAGAATGAGCGGGAGAGCGCCTGGGTGCCACCCATCACGATGGCGATCGCGACCCCCGTGAGCAGGAACAGCGGCACGTTGCGCGCGGGTAGGAAGATCGCCCACACCACGATCGCCATCCAGGCGAAGGTTCCCCACAGGATGGAGCGGTAGGCGCCGAAACGGCCCGCCAGCCGACCGAAGAAGAGCGCGCCGAAGAACGCCACGAACTGGATCAACAAGATCGTGCCGATCAGCACCGACTGGCCCATCTTGAGTTGCTCCGAGCCGAAGATCGACGCCGAGTAGATCACCGTCTGGATGCCGTCGTTGTAGAAGAGGTAGGCCAGCAGAAAAGTCAGCGTCATCGGGTAGGCGCGCAGCTCCTTCAACGTGGTGAACAGCTGGCCGAAGCTGCGGGCAGCCAGGCTGCCCTGCTCGGGCACGAGGTTGCGTGGCGGGTAGTTGCGGAGCCGGAGGAAGGGGATGACGGTGAAGGCTGCCCACCAGATCGCGGCCGACAGCAGCGAGAGTCGCACCGCGAATCCGGAGGAGAGTCCGAACTTGTCGTGGCCGAGGAACACGACCAGGTTGATGAGCAGCAACAGGCCGCCACCGAGATAGCCCCACGCCCAACCTCGAGAAGACACACGGTCGCGGTCTTCTTCGGTGGAGATGTCGACCAGGATCGCGTAATAGCTCACCAGGGAGCAGCCGGCGAGGATACTGCTGATCACGACGGCGATCGCGCCGATCTGCCACAGATCGCCCTTCATGAAGAAGAGCAGGGCAGCGAATGCTGCTCCGGCCCACGCATAGCTGGCCATGTGGACCTTCTTGCGGGGTGACCGATCGGCGAAGGCTCCCACCACGGGCAGGATGAACGCGCTGGCAATAGTCGCGAAAGTGGTCAGATAGCTGGGCAGAGAGCCGGCGGCCAGGTGTAGCCCGAGCAGGTTGACAGTCTTGCTGCAGGTTTCGTCCGGATCGACGCAGCCAGCTGCGGTGCCAGCGACCTGGATCATGTACGGCCCGAACATGACCGTGAGGACGGTGGTGTAGAACGCCGAGTTGGCCCAGTCGTACCAGTTCCAGGCCTTCTGCTGGCGCTCCATGCTCTCGAAGACCGGCGTCAGGTCCGCGATGCCTCCGTCGCCCGCGCTGCCGCGATCGTCTGCGCTCATCTGCCCATCCCCTCACCGGCCCGCCCCTCACCTACCTGCACGGGCGCGGTGCTGAGTATGCCGGGACGAGGCTCAGATGTCGCGGAACGGCTCGATGTTGGCGCCGAGTTGGTTGAGCCGCTCCGCGAGGTCCTCATAGCCGCGATGGATGACGTAGGTCGAGCGGAGCACCGAGGTGCCCTTGGAGGCGAGCATCGCCAACAAGATGACCACGGCGGGTCGGAGAGCGGGTGGGCAGACGATCTCGGCGCCGGACCAGTGCGTCGGGCCCTCGATCATCACCCGATGCGGGTCGAGCAGCTTGACGTTGCCGCCGAGCTTGTTGAGCTCGACGAGGTAGATGGCCCGGTTCTCGTAGACCCAGTCGTGCAGGAGGGTCTGTCCCTCGGCGACGGCGGCGATCACCGCGAAGAAGGGCAGGTTGTCGATGTTCAGGCCGGGGAACGGCATCGGGTGGATCTTGTCTAGCGGCGCATGCAGAGTGGACGGCTTCGTGGTGAGGTCGACCAGGCGGGTGTGGCCGTTGTTGGCGACGTACTCCGCAGAGCGGCTGTAGCAGAAGCCCATCTCCTCGAGCAGCGCGAGCTCGATCTCCAAGAACTCGATCGGCACCCGCTGGATGGTGATCTCCGAGGACGTCACGATCGCAGCGGCGAGCAGGGACATCGCCTCGATCGGGTCCTCGCTGGGCGCATAGTCCACGTCGACGTCGATCTCGGCCAAGCCGGTGACCTCGAGGGTGGTAGTGCCGATGCCCTCGACGCCCACACCGAGCCGACGCAGGAAGAAGCAGAGGTCCTGGACCATGTAGTTCGAGGAAGCGTTGCGGATGATCGTGGTGCCGGGGTGCAGCGCTGCCGCCATCAGAGCGTTCTCGGTGACGGTGTCACCACGCTCGGTGAGCACGATCGGTCGAGCGGGCTCGACGGCGCGGTTGACCTGGGCGTGGTAGGAGCCCTCGCTCGCCTTGACCTCGAGCCCGAACGGTCGTAGCGCGGCCATGTGCGGCTCCACGGTGCGGGTGCCGAGGTTGCAGCCGCCGGCGTAGGGCAGCTCGAAGATGTCGGCTCGATGCATGAGCGGTCCGAGGAACATGATGACCGAGCGGGTACGTCGGGCCGCGTCGGCGTCGATCCGGTCCAGGTCGAGCTCGCGTGGGGGGATGATCTCCAGGTCGTTGTCGGAGTTGAGCCAGCGGGTCTGCACGCCCAAGCTGCCAAGCACCTCCAGCAGGCGGTTGACCTCCTCGATCCGGGCCACCTTGCGCAGCGTGGTGCGGCCGCGGTTGAGCAGGGACGCGCACAGCAGCGCGACGCCGGCGTTCTTGGAGGTCTTGACCTCGATGCTCCCCGACAGCCGGGTGGGGCCGGTCACCCGTAGGTGCACCGGGCCGGCACCGACCGCCACGATCTCGGAGTCCAGGGCCGCCCCGATCCGGGCCAGCATCTCCAGGGAGAGGTTCTGGTGCCCCTTCTCGATGCGGTTGATCGCGCTCTGGCTGGTGGCCAGCAGCTCGGCCAGTTGATGCTGGGTGAGCCCACGATGCTTCCGGGCATCGCGAATCAGGTTCCCGATCCGGTCCTTGTAGTCATCGGTCACCAGACCACGGTATCTCAAATATGAGATAGGGCGTAATGGCGGCGCTGGTCAGCCGCCGAAGTCTTGAACCCAGTACTTCGTGCCGTTGCTGGAGGTGACCAGGCCTAGGCCGATGCGGTGGAAGCTCTTGCGCAAGATGTTGGCGCGGTGCCCTTCGGAGTGCATCCAGGCCTTCATCACCGCGGCGGCTGTGGGGTAGCCGTAGGCGATGTTCTCGCCCACGGTGGAGAAGCCGGGGCAGAGCTCGAAGATCTTGCTCAGGTTGCGGTGCTCCAGCCGCCCGGTGCGAGCCATGTGGCGGGCCCACGGCTGCGCGACCTTGTTGGTCAGGCAAGCGGAGACCTTCAATGGTTTGCGGCCGTGTCGGGCACGCGCCTTGTTGACCTTTGTCAACACCTTCTTGAGCGGGCCGCGCAGGGCGACCTTGGCTGGCGGGGCGACCTTGGCGGAGGCAGCCGCCGGGGGAGCGAGGGGAGGGTCAGTGGTGGCGTGAGTGGGTGCCGGCGCCCCGAGAAGGGCCACCAGGGCCGCGGCCGAGACCACTGCCTGCACCGCGCAGTGGCGTGCGAACATGCGGTCCAGGGTAGAACGAGCAGGACGAGACCGCCACGAAACGGGCAACTGCGGTGGGCTATCGTCGGGGCCGATGGCGGTGGGGCTCGCCGACAACCGCGACCTGGTCGCCAACAGTCCCTGCCTGATGTTGCTTCATCCCAGGTAGGAGACCATGGCCGATCATCCACCACCACAGATCCCCGAAGATCCCGACGTCGCCGGCATCTTCGACGGTCGGGCCGACATCGTCGCGGTGATCGCACTAGGTGGCGCACTCGGCAGCCTGGGGCGCTGGGGGCTGGCCGAGGCGATCCCGCATACCCCGGGGGAGTACGCCTGGGCGACGTTCGTGGTGAACATCGTGGGCGGGTTCGCCCTGGGCTTCTTCATGGCGTCGATGGCCGAGGTGCTCGCCCGCACGCGGCTGCTCCGGCCGTTCGTCGGGGTGGGCATCATCGGCGGGTGGACCACCTTCTCGACGTACATGCTCGACACCTTGCACCTGCTGCAGGCCGACCGGATGACCATGGCGATCGTCGGCTATCTCGGCGGCACCCTGGTCGCCGGCTTGGCCACGGTGTGGCTGGGATTGATGGCTGGCCGGCTGCTTCCGATCCGTGGGGGAGCGAGGCGATGACCGCGCTCCTGGTCGTCCTCGGAGCCATGGTCGGAGCACCGGCGCGGTATCTGATCGACCTCCACGTGCAGTCGCGGCACCGCAGCGTCTTCCCGTGGGGGACCTTCACGATCAACATCGCGGGGTCGTTCGTGCTGGGGGTGGTTGCTGCGGCGGTGTCCTCGAAAGGGGCGCCGGAGTGGCTCTACGTGCTGGTGGGCACGGGGTTGTGTGGTGCGATGACGACGTTCTCCACGTTCGGCTTCGAGACGGTGCGACTCGTCGAGGACGGCGAGTGGTCAGCGGCCATCGCCAACGCGGCGGGCAGCCTCGTGGTGGGTCTCGGTGCCGTTGCATTGGGTTGGTGGCTGACGGCCACGCTCTAGGATCTTGAAGATGAGCACCAGGTCGGCCGACGAGCAGCGACTCCGCCAGCTCGTCGTGCTGCGACGGGTGCGCGACCGGATCGACCGGGAGTACGCCCAGCCGCTGGACGTGGAGGCGCTCGCCCGGGGTGCACACATGTCTGCCGGGCACCTGAGTCGTGAGTTCCGCAGCGCGTTCGGGGAATCGCCGTACAGCTATCTGATGACGCGCCGCATCGAGCGAGCGATGGCGCTGTTGCGTCGGGGAGACCTCAGCGTCACCGAGGTGTGTTTCGCCGTGGGCTGCTCGTCGCTCGGCACGTTCAGCACCCGGTTCACCGAACTGGTCGGCGTGTCGCCGCGCGCCTACCGCGACCAGGTCGCAGCCGAGGAGCGGGCCGGTGGTGAGCCGCCGTCCTGCGTGGTGAAGTCGGCCGCGAGACCGGTCAGGAATCGAGAAGCACCGCCAGCCCTCTCCCACCTAGCGTGAAGCCTATGGACATCACCATTCACACCACGCCCCTTCCGCACACCGACCCCGAGGCCTCGCTCGCCTTCTGGCGGGACACCCTCGGCTTCGAGGTCCGCAGCGACGTCGGCCAGGGCGCCATGCGCTGGATCACCGTCGGCCCCGTCGGACAGCCCGAGACCTGCATCTTGTTGGCGCCGCCCCTGGCCGACCCGGGCGTCACCGACGACGAGCGTCGGGTCATCACCGAGATGATGGCCAAGGGAACCTACGGCTGGATCATGTTGGCGACCCACGACCTCGACGACGTCTTCGCGAAGGTGCAGGCCGCCGATGCGGAGGTCGTGCAGGAGCCGGTGGACCAGCCGTACGGCGTGCGGGACTGTGCGTTCCGTGATCCGGCGGGCAACATGGTCCGCATCCAACAACTCACCTGAGCCGATGTGTCGACCGGGCTGGACCGAGGCCCGCACCGAGAGGATGAGAACGACGATGACCCAGGCCCATGCCGCGGACAGCCACGACCTGATCCGAGTCACCGGGGCGCGAGTCAACAACCTCAAGGACGTCAGCGTCGAGATCCCCAAGCGCAGGCTGACGGCGTTCACGGGGGTCTCGGGGTCCGGCAAGAGCTCGCTGGTCTTCGACACGATCGCCGCCGAGTCACAGCGGTTGATCAACGAGACCTACAGCGCCTTCGTGCAAGGCTTCATGCCGACCCTGGCGCGCCCCGAGGTCGACGTACTCGACGGACTCACCACCGCGATCATCGTCGACCAGGAACGGATGGGAGCCAATCCGCGCTCGACAGTCGGCACCGCGACCGATGCCAACGCGATGTTGCGGATCCTCTTCAGTCGGTTGGGCGACCCGCACGTCGGCTCACCCAACGCCTACTCCTTCAACGTGCCCACGGTCCGGGCCGGAGGAGCGATCACCGTGGAGCGCGGGCCTGGAAAGACCAAGGCGGAGAAGGTGACCTTCAACCGCTTGGGCGGCATGTGCCCGCGCTGCGAAGGGATGGGCAAGGTCAACGACTTCGATCTCACGGCGATCTATGACGCGACGAAGTCGCTCAGCGAGGGTGCGCTCAAGGTCCCGGGCTACAGCATGGACGGCTGGTATGGCCGGATCTTCAGTGGCGCCGGTCTGCCGATGGACAAGCCGATCGGCAAGTTCACCAAGAAGCAGCTGCACCAGCTGCTCTACGGCGAGCCGACGAAGATCAAGGTGGAGGGCGTCAACCTCACCTACGAGGGCGTGCTCCCCAAGGTCCAGAAGTCGATGCTGTCCAAGGACATCGAGGCCCTCCAGCCCCACGTGCGTGCGTTCGTCGAGCGAGCGGTGACGTTCACGACCTGTCCGGACTGCGAGGGCACCCGGCTCACCGCCGAGGCGCTGTCCTCGAAGATCCGCGGCAAGAACATCGCCGATCTCTGCACGATGCAGATCAGCGACCTCGCCGAGTGGATCACCGAGCTGGCCGAGCCGTCCGTCGCCCCGCTGCTCACCGGACTGCGGCACCTGCTCGACTCGTTCGTGGAGATCGGGCTCGGCTATCTCTCGTTGGATCGGCCCTCAGGAACCCTGTCGGGCGGCGAGGCGCAGCGCACCAAGATGATCCGGCACCTGGGCTCCTCGCTGACCGACGTCACCTACGTCTTCGATGAGCCCACCATCGGGCTGCACCCGCACGACATCCAGCGGATGAACACCCTGCTTCTGCAGCTGCGGGACAAGGGCAACACGGTCCTGGTCGTCGAGCACAAGCCCGAGGCCATCGCCATCGCCGACCACGTCGTTGATCTCGGTCCGGGCGCCGGCACCGGCGGCGGCAGCATCTGCTTCGAGGGCACCGTCGAGGGGCTCCGGGGGAGTGACACGATCACCGGTCGACACCTGGACGATCGGGCCATGCTGAAGGCCGAGGTTCGTGAGTCCACGGGTGCCTTGGAGGTCCGCGGCGCCGACACCCACAACTTGCGTGGTGTCGACGTCGACATCCCACTGGGCGTGCTGGTGGTGCTGACCGGCGTGGCGGGCTCCGGCAAGAGCTCGCTGATCCAGGGTTCGGTCGTGGGACGTGATGGTGTGGTCGTGGTCGACCAGGGTGCGATCAAGGGGTCGCGACGCAGCAACCCGGCGACGTACACCGGTCTGCTCGACCCGATCCGGAAGGCCTTCGCGAAGGCGAACGGCGTCAAGCCGGCGCTGTTCAGCGCCAACTCCGAGGGTGCCTGTCCTGTCTGCAACGGCGCGGGGGTCGTGTTCACCGAGCTGGGCATCATGGCCACGGTCGAGTCGACCTGCGAGGAGTGCGAGGGGCGGCGGTTCCAGGCCGCAGTGCTCGACTACACCTTCGGCGGTCGCAACATCGCCGAGGTGCTCGAGATGCCGGTCGAGGAGGCTCGGGACTTCTTCGCCGACGGCGACGCCAAGACGCCGGCAGCGCACAAGATCCTGGATCGGCTCGCCGACGTGGGGCTGGGCTACCTCACCCTGGGACAGCCGCTGACCACGCTGTCTGGCGGTGAGCGGCAACGGCTCAAGTTGGCGGCACAGATGGGGGAGAAGGGCGAGGTCTACGTCCTCGACGAGCCGACCACGGGCCTGCACCTCGCCGACGTCGAGCAGCTGCTCGGACTGCTGGATCGACTGGTGGACGCCGGGAAGTCGGTCATCGTCATCGAGCACCACCAGGCCGTGATGGCGCACGCCGACTGGATCATCGATCTCGGTCCTGGTGCCGGCCACGACGGCGGCCGGGTCGTCTTCGAAGGTGCTCCGGCCGACCTGGTCGCTGGTCGATCGACTCTGACGGGTCAGCACCTGGCGGAGTACGTCGGCGGCTGAGCTTGGCTTAGGTCAAACGCGCGCGAGAAGCTGCTCCAGCGGCTCCGGCACCCGGTCGAGGTCCAGCGCCTCGACCAGCAATGCGGCGTAGCGCGCCTTGCGTCCGGATCGCACGCCGAGGAAGCGGCGCAGCACCGCCTCCCGCGGCCAGCCTCTCTGGGCAGGCATCTGGGCGAGGAGGCGCAGCGAGCGGGTCTCGCCTGCCGCCTCGATCACGGCCTCGACACCTTGAACACCTAGGGCGCGGATGAGCTCGTCCTCCAGGTCCACGGTGCACTGATAGAAGCCCAGCTGCGGCAGCGCCTCCGCTGTGAGGGCGTCGCTCATGCCCGCGGCGAGGAGTCCATGTCGGGCCT
Organism: Nocardioidaceae bacterium; assembly: GCA_039811985.1. Taxonomy (GTDB): domain Bacteria; phylum Actinomycetota; class Actinomycetes; order Propionibacteriales; family Nocardioidaceae; genus Nocardioides. Next base: position 53,126 of record JBDHZT010000010.1, read on the forward strand.
TCGCCTCGTCGGCGGCGTCGTACAAGCCAGCAATGGGCAACCCGAGACCGCGTGGCCCGTATCGCGACGCGAAGGCCCGGGTGTTCGTGATGCCGCCCATGGCGACGATCAAGATCCCTTCGGCGGTGAGATCTCGCTGATGCCGCCTCGCCAGCGTCTGCAGTGCCGCAGCGTCGCTATCGCCCTCGACGAGCACGACCGTGCGAGGGATGACCATCTCACCATTAGTCGTGCGAGGGGAGCGGGCGTCAATCGGATTGTCTGGCCCAGCATCGCCGCGACGGCGGAATGCCCAGATCGCGCACCCCATGCACCTGGACGAATGGACAAGAGAACGGGTCGTCTGGGCATTCCAGCCCGCAGGGTGCCCTCCCTACCGTCGAAATCGAAAGACCTCACTGTGTGAGGTTCAACGAAGGAGAGGGAGATGACTGTGACACACGGCGCGGTGGGGACTGGGTCAGCCGCGGGGGCATTGCTGTTGGCGGGGGCGGTGCTCGTGCCCTCAGCGGCGGCATCGGCGCCGGTGACTTGCGGTGGGTTGCCCGCCACGACCGTGGACTCGAATGCTAGCCACGAGGTGAGGGGGACGCCGGGCAACGACATCATCGCGGCTCGTGGCGGCGATGATGTGGTGTTCGGGATGGGCGGCAACGACCGGATCTGCCTTGGTCCTGGGCGCGACATCGGGATCGGGGGTGCCGGCAACGATGAGTTCCATGCCGAGGCGACGCTCGACGGGCGTGACGACTTCTACGGGAACGGTGGCCAGGACTCGGTGCGCTACATCGCGCGCAGCACCGGAGTGTCGGTGACGTTGGACGGAGTGGCCAACGACGGCCAGGTCGGGGAGCAAGACAATGTGCGGAACTCGACGGAGAACGTGCAGGGCACCGCGTTCGACGACCAGATCCTCGGCAACGATCTGGACAACGTGTTCATCGGCAGCTCCGGAGACGATGATCTACGCGGCGGTGCCGGTGACGACAAGCTCTTCGGAGTTGGGGGCAACGACCTCTTGATCGGCAATGCCGGCGCCGACCATCTGGGCGGCGATAACGGCAACGACCGGTTCCTCGCCTCGGCATTGCCCGATGGCGACGACGAGATCTTCGGTGGACCCGGAATCGACACCATGGACTACTCAGCCCGCAACGCCGGCTTCGGTGTGAGCGTGATCCTCGACAACCAGTTCAATGACGGCTCGGTCGGTGAGTTCGACGACGTCAGGAAGGACGTCGAGAACCTCATCGGCGGCACGGGCGCGGACAATCTCGACGTCGGCACGGCAGGGACGGGTGTCCCCAACGCGGTCAACGGTGGCCCGGGCAACGACACCCTGCGGACCTCCGACGGCGACGGACTCGACACTGCCGTGGGCGGGGTGTCGACGGACCTGTGCTTCACCGACCCAGGCGATCTACGCATCGGCTGCGACATAGTTCCCGTCATCACCCAGCTTCGTGGGGCGACATTACGTGGATGAGCCTGATGGCGCGTAGCGTGGTGGTCGCGATGTTAGGGGCTCCATGATCCTCCCGAAGGTGCGTGACCCGCGCTTCGTGACGATCCGGCGCGGTGGGAGCTTGACCGATGCGGATCATCACCTGCTCGCCTTGTGGGCGGCCGGTTGTGCCGAGCATGTCCTGCACCTGTTTGAGTCCGCCCATCCGGAGGATCCGCGACCGCGCCAGGCGATCGAGCAGGTCCGTGCGTGGACCCGTGGCGAGATCACGATGACGGAGTCCCGCTCTGCTGGTGGCCATGCCATGGCGGCGGCACGGGACAAGCAAGGAGCGGCGCGGCATGCGGCGTACGCGGCTGGACAAGCCGCCGCAGCGGCTCATGTCGCTGCCCACGAGCTCGGTGCTGCCGCCTATGCGATCAAAGCGGTGCGCGCAGCGGCGTCGGATGACCAGACCGCGGGCCGGCTCGAGTGTCAGTGGCAGCGAGACCAGCTCCCCGAGCCGATCCGAGAACTCGTGCTGGACGATCAGCGGCTGCGCAACGGCATCTGCTGGTCGGTCTTCGAGTGCTGAGCGGGCCGGGTAAGCGCGAAGTCGCGTACGACGTCTACGAGAAGACGTTCGCGGCCGACCCGAAGCACGAGCACGATCCACACCCACGCGAGGGCCGTTCCTAGGGCGCCCATCGTGTTCTCGTCGCCACTCACCGGTTCGAAACCGACTGGCGACGAACTCGTCCGCGGTGGAACCCTGCACGGATGACCAGCAGCGAGATATGGGACGAAGAGACCGCTGCCACGTATGACGCTGATGCCGCGCCGCAGTTCAGACCCGAAGTCTTGGGTCCGACGGTGGACCTTCTCGAGCGCCTGGCTGAGGGCGGTCCGGCGCTGGAGTTCGCCATTGGAACGGGTCGGGTCGGGATTCCGCTTGCCGCGCGAGGTGTGCCCCTGAGGGGGATCGAGTTGTCTGAAGCCATGGTGGCCCAGCTTCGCCGCAAGGTGAGTGAGGAGCAGATTCCCGTAACGGTCGGAGACATGGCCACCACGGTCGTTCCTGGCGCCGGAGCGTTCTCGCTCGTCTACCTCGTCTGGAACACCATCTCCAACCTCCGGACGCAGGCCGAGCAGGTGCAATGCTTCAAGAACGCTGCGCGGCACCTCCGCCCGGGAGGCAGGTTCGTGATCGAGCTCTGGGTCCCGCCGATACAGCGTCTGTTGCCAGGGGAGGAGGTCGTTCCGATGAGCCTCGAAGAAGAGCACCTCGTCTTCGACACGTACGACGTGGTGACCCAGGCGTGCGCCTCGCACCACTACTACAAGGCTGACGACGGTGGCATCCGATACGGAGTCGGTCATTTCCGGTACATCTGGCCGTCCGAATGCGATCTGATGGCGCAGATCGCCGGCCTCGAATTCGAGTCACGGTCGGCTGACTGGATTGGCGGACCCTTCCTGTCTACGAGCGACAGCCACGTCTCAGTCTGGCGCAAGGTCGGCGCCGCCTCGCCCGAAGACCCAGGCAGCAACCCGCTAGCATCACCGCTGTGACCGACCAGGTTGACTCAACCGACCGGGCTGGGCAACGCCGATAACCGACATTATGTCAGGTACTAGTCTGTGTATTGCGTCAGATGAGTCAATCGCGTGCGACTGATCCACTGCCCCGCTTGACTGGACAGAACCCAGGCCTGACCTGCGGAACGCAGCACCGAAGGTTGTCGCGACGACGTCATCCGTGCGTGGAAGCCGACAGGATCAGGCGTTTGAACCCGCGGAGTCTGAACTGTCGGCCGGCGGCCCGGGGTCCGGTGGCGCCGGATACCGCACGGCTGCAGGAAAGCAGCGCAGCAGTGCGGCGAGCCGCGAGGTGTCACCCGCCACCTCGGTGTCTGCCCGCCCGACGGCGTCGTGCAGCGCCGCACCGGCGAACACCAGATCGCGCAATGTCGCCGCCTCCGGCACGGTCAGCCACGCATCGGGTTCGGCGTGCTCGCCGCGGTCCAACTCGAGGCGCCCGCCCGCAACGGTGATGCGGAACCGATCGCCCGCGACGTCCAGCTGGCAGCGCAGCGACAGCCCACCCGCCAGTTCCGGATCGAAGGTCGCGCGCAGGGCGAACAGGAGCGCGTCGACGCTCAGTTCCGCCGCGCTGTCCTCGGGCAGCGGTGCGCGGCTGCCCCAGTGGGCGAGCGCGCGGAGCACGGGCTCCAGTTCCTGCCCGCGCTCGGTGAGTTCATACACGGCGGCGGGCGCTGGCGGTCCCAGGCGCCTTCGCCGCACCAGGCCGTCGGCTTCGAGTTCGCGCAACCGCTGCGCGAGGACGTTCTGGCTCATCTGCGGCAGCCCGCGGTGCAGGTCGGAGTAGCGCTTCGGGCC
>JBDHZT010000011.1:0-55275 GCA_039811985.1 Nocardioidaceae bacterium
GGGCCACCGGCGTTGATGTCACTCACCCTGCAGACCCTACGGGTGAATGTGCGTGCGGATTGACTAGAACACTCTTGTAATCAACACTTGTTCGTCCTAGGCTGCCTCGAAGCGCCCGTTCCGTGTTCGACAGACGGGCAAGGGGTGAGGGACATGGCAAAAGACGACGGTCCAGCCGACACGCGGATGATGGACATCGTTCACTCGGCGCTGAAGCGTGACCTGCACAGGGCTCGCCAAGTGTTGGACGCAACGCCACCCAGGGGGAGGCAGCGCGTGGCGCTTGGTCAGCACGTGACCTGGATGATGGACTTCCTGCACGCGCACCACAGTGGGGAGGACGCCGGGCTGTGGCCGTTCGTGCGCGAACGGAACCCCGCCGCCGCCGAGCTGCTCGACTCCATGGAGGCCGATCACGCGCGGATCGCGCCGGCGGCGGAGGCCGTGGTGACCGCTGCGGCGGCGTACACCTCCTCCACCACCGACCCCCCGCGGGTCGCGTTGGTCGAGGCCCTCGGTGACTTGATCGAGGTGCTGGTCCCCCACCTGGATCGAGAGGTCGCCGAGGCGATGCCGGTCGTGGCGGCCAGCATCACCGCACGCGAGTGGGACGCCATCGAGCAGGAGTACAACATCAAGCCCAAGTCCGCCCGAGCACTGGCGATGGAGGGACACTGGCTCATCGAGGACGCCGACGCCGAGACGTACGACGTCGTGGTCCACAAGGTGCCCGCGGTGCTCCGCTTCGTCCTGCTTCACGGATTCGGGCGCAGCTACCGCCGACAGGCTGCCGCGCGCTGGACGGCGGACGAGTCCTCGTCCACGGCAGTCGCCTGATGACCGCTGCTTCTGGCGCCCGTGCGCGCCGCCCGTACAACTCAGCGCGCCGCCGACAGCAGGCTGCCGAGACCCGCGCACTGGTGCTGGCGGCAGCCACGACGCTGTTCGCCGAGCGGGGCTGGTCGGGAACGGGCATGCGCGATGTGGCGAAGCAGGCGGGGGTCGCGGTCGAGACCGTCTATGCCAGCTTCGGGTCCAAGGCCGACCTCCTCGTGACGGCCATTGATGTCGGCGTGGTGGGCGACACCGCGCCGGTGCCGTTGTCGGATCGGCCGGAGTACGCCGCCCTGGGCGTCGGCAGCCTGACCGATCGGATCGAGGCGACCGCTCGATTGATGGTCGGGATCAACCAGCGCTCCTGGGGTCTGCAGCGGGCGCTCCGCGAAGCGGCGGTGAGCGAGCCGCAGCTGGCGACGAAGCTCCACGAGCTGGAGCACCGGCGCCTCGACAGCGTGCGGCAGGGCGCGGAGCTGGTGCTCGGCCGGCCTGTCGACGAAGACACTCTCGACGCGCTCTGGACGCTGTTGGGCACCGAAGTCTTCTACCTGCTGACGGAGATCGGCCGACGCTCAGTTGACGACTACGAGCAGTGGGTGGTCAGCACTGTCACCCAGCTGCTCAAGGAGGGGCCATGAGCCAGATTCAGAAGAGCGCCCACCTCGAGGTGGTCGTCGACGCGACACCTGACGAGGTGTGGCCGGTCGTCGCCGACGTCACTCGGATCGGCGAGTGGAGCCACGAGTGCCACTCCGCGGAATGGCTCGATGGCGCGACCGGCGCCGAGGTCGGGGCCCGTTTCCGTGGTGCCAATCGCGCCGGCTGGGTGCGGTGGAACCGGATCTGCGAGTTCACGGTCGTCGACCCGCCCCACGTGCTCACCTGGCGCACCGTGCCGACCTTCTTCATCCCAGACAGCACCGAGTGGCAGCTGACGATGGAGCCGATCGGCAGCGGCACCCGCATCACCCAGTCCTTCCAGGTGCTCCGCGCCCCCTGGCTGCTCGATCGCCTCTACGCTCAGCTCATCCCTGGTCACCAAGATCGCGACGCTCGGCTGACCGAGGACCTCGCCCGGATCGGCGTGGCTGCGCGACGGGGCTGAGCAAGACCCGGTCGTCCCGGATGGCTAGCCGGCTTGGAGCAGTTCCTCGCCCGGCCCTGGATCGATCGGGTGCGTGCCGTTGCCATCGACGATGAAGTAGCGGCTGTGCGGCGTCCGCCACAGGTAGCGGCCAGGACCGAGTTGGCGCACCTGGTAGCCGGCGAAGGTCTTGCCGCGGTGATGTCTTCGACCGAGCGGGCCGAGGTTGTGCGTGCCGGTCTGCCCGGGCGGTCCATGTCGGTCGAACGGCACGACATGATCGAGATCGAGGCGGCGGGAGGCCGTGGTGGCGTAGGGGAAGTAGTCGGTCGGATTCGTCAGCCGGATCCGTTCTCGGATCGACTCGGGGCATTCGTAGCTGTCAACCGCGACCTGGTCGGCCAGATCGATCACCGGGCGGCAGGTGACGTGGGCGTGCTGGAGGAGGTCAATGAGTTGCTCCAGCCCGATCGCGCCGAGGTCCTCGACTCTGACCGCACCCTGCGCGTCGCCAGCCAGGACAGACTGGTGGAGGTGGAGGTACAAGACAGCCTGCGGACGCAGCTTGGCCGGGTCCAGGCTCCGCAGCGCCTCAATCGCCCACGCGGACAGGTCGGTGGCCCGGGATCCGGCAGGCTCTTCTGGCTCCCACTCGGACGACTCCTCCGGACCGGTGTCGATCACGGCTTCCGTCTCGGCAGCTGCATCTGCGTCCCGCGCAGCGGTCAGCAGCAGTTCGAGGAGCTCGGCGGGTCGCGCCAGCCAGCCGAAGGCCTCCGCGCGAAGCACATCGCGACTGGTGCCCTCGGGGAAGCGGGCGGCGAGGATGTCGGCGACGCGATCCACCATGGCGTCGATCCAGACCGCGTCGCCAGCGCTGATCCGAGCGATCACGTGGCGCAGGCCGGCCTCGTCGGTGCGGCCCAGCGCGACATAGCGCCGCTCACGCTCCTTCGCCACCCGAGCGGCGTGACCGTCGGGATCGGCCTCGATGATCTTGGCCTCAACGAGTGCGAGCACTCGCCCCGGCGGCAGGTCCGCCGCAACGCGGGCGACACACCCGTCGACCCAAGCGGCAGTGTCTTGGTCCAGATGCCTGGTAGCGCTGGAGACCTTGCGAGCCAGCCAGGGCTCAACCTGGAGCTGCTGAGTCAGGGCCCAGATCCGCGGCAGCCGGTGGCGCAGGTCGAGGACCTCGGCGGTCATCGACCGTGTCCGCAGCACCGAGACCCGCTGGGCCACGGCGAGCTCGTTCAAGCACAGCTCCTGGACACCCGGGGTGCCTTCGCCGCCGAGGTGAATCAGTCGGTCGCCGAAGGGCGAGTCGGTCCCCGGACCTCCGTGCGGATCGGCTCCGTGCAGGTCGGCCCAGCGTCCGACCAGCTCGAGATCCTCGACCTCCGCCGCCCGGCGATGCAAGACACCGGCCTCGACCGCCGCCAGAGTCTGGGCCGCGTCCAAGTCATCGAGCGCCCGCGGCTGCTCATCTCGGTCCCGGTGCTTCCTCTTGCCCATGCCTCCATCCCAGCACCGCCCGCCGACACTGATGACCCCACGACCCGGGTTATCCACCGACTTCAGATAACGGAACGATAGCGATCGACACCCCCGTTGCCGAGAGACCGACCCCGACCGCGCCTGACCCTCCGCCGCCTGCCGCGGCTCGCTGTGGTTGCGGTCTGGTGGTGGCGGTGGGTGAGCCTGACGCGGTGGTCACCCTCCCAGAGGTCGGTGCCGACTGATCCCCTCCCTCGGATGGGTCGGAGGCGGACGGGAGCAGGGGTGTTGCCGCGGCGCCAAAGGGACAAGGCCCGCGGCGGCCGCAGACCTACCCCACCCCAGGGGACCAGCGGCCGCCGACCCAGTCACGATCTGAACCTGGCCGTACATGACCCTCAACGACGCCCCCGACGCCAGCGGCGATACCACCATCCGCCTGCACAGGCAGCGACAAGGTAGGTCAGCGCCAAGGCCATGTGCCAGGCGCCGTGGGGGTCGGCCGGGGTCGGGACGACGGAGACAGCGAGGTCGTGGGCGGCATGGGCGACCATCACCGGCAGCAGGCTGCGCGTGACGTCGTACAGCCATCCATAGAGCACCGCGGTCGAGATCAGCCGGACATAACCGGCCAGCACATCCAGCGGCGCCGCCGACCCGCCGGGGGCGAACACCGGCCATTGATGCCAGGTGGCCCACAAGACGCCGATCACCAGGCTGGCGGTGAGCACGGAGTACGACGTCTGCAGGCGTGGCTGGGCGAACCCACGCCACCCGAACTCCTCCCCCACCGCACCCGCCACCATCGGGCCAAGCGCCGCCCCGAGCACGCCGGCGGACGGCGCGACGAACCAGCCCGACGCAGAGGCGCCGCCGAACAACACGTATCCCCCATCGGCGATGAGCACCATCACCAGAGGAGCAATCACGACCAGCAGATACCACCCAACCCCCACCCGCCACCGCAGGGCTTGTCCCAAGAGCTCGGCAACACCTCGTCCCCCGGCACGCAGGAGGACGATGCACACGGCGGCAACGAGTGGCGCATAGCCGATCACCAGGATCGCCGGCGAGAAGCCCTCTTCGGGGTCGACGTCGGTGGCGACGAGCCACACGGTCGCCGCAGCGGTCAGGCCGACCAGCAGCAGCGCCCACCACCAGACGTCCCTGACGGCCATCCGCCGAGGGGGGCGAGGAGACGACGACTCTGTCGAGGTGCCGAGATCGGACATGGGGTGGCTCCGTTTCCACGACAGGTTCTGCGAGAGGTCTCGCCCCCTCATCATCGGGCAATCATCGAGCACGCGGGCGGCGGTCCGAGCGAGGTACCGTGGCTGATCGTGTCCACGGCGCCGACGTACCTCGTCCGCGACTCCACGCGCGGTCGCCTGACGCTGGCCGCCCTGACGCTCGGGTCGGGGATCGCGATCCTCGACGGGACGGTCGTCAATGTCGCCGTCCGCACGATCGGGGAGGACCTGGACGCCTCCCTCGGGCAGCTGCAGTGGGTGATCAACGGCTATCTGCTGGCGCTCGCCTCGCTGGTGCTGCTCGGCGGAGCGCTGGGTGACCGACTGGGCCGGCGGCGGGTGTACCTCGCCGGGATGCTCCTCTTCCTGGTCGGCTCGATCGCCTGCGCGGTGGCGCCCACGATCGAGATCCTCATCGTGACCCGCGTCGTCCAGGGCGTGGGCGGGGCGCTGCTGACGCCGGGAGCGCTGGCCATCATCCAGGCGTCGTACGCCCCCGACGACCGCGGCCCCGCCATCGGCACCTGGGCGGGGATGTCGGGCATCGCCGCCGCGATCGGGCCGTTCGTCGGCGGCTGGCTGGTCGACCACGGCGGTTGGCGATGGGTGTTCGGGATCAACGTCCCGTTCTGCGTCGCGGTCATCGCCTTGACGGTGTACGCCGTCCCGGAGACCCGCGATCACGACGCGACCGGCCGGTTCGACGTCGCCGGAGCGGTGCTGACCGTGCTCGCGCTCGGCGCAGCCACCTGGGCGTTCATCTCGTCTGCCGATGCGCCTCTCTCGACGGTGATCGCGATGGGTGGAGCCGCGATCGGGTCCGCAGTGGCGTTCGTGGTTCTCGAGCACCGCCGCTCCAGGCCGATGGTGCCGCTCGGCCTCTTCAGCTCGCGCGTCTTCTCCGCGGCAAACGCGATGACGCTGTTGGTCTATGGCGCGCTCGGCGCGGTGATGTTCTTCCTCGTGCTGCAGCTCCAGGTCGCCGCCGGCTGGTCGGCACTGGGAGCCGGGCTCTCCGGCCTCCCCATCACGATCGCCTTGATGTTGCTGTCCTCGCGAGCCGCCGGCCTCTCCCAGCGGATCGGGCCGCGTCTCCCGATGAGCCTCGGGCCGATCATCTGCGCCGCCGGCGTGGTCGCGCTGCTCGGGGTGGGCTCGGGCACCGAGTGGTACGGCGTCGCGCCGGGCATGGTCGTCTTCGCCCTCGGCCTCGCCCTCTTGGTCTCTCCGCTCACCGCCACCGTGTTGGCCGCGGCGCCGGAGCGGTACGCCGGCGTGGCCAGCGGCATCAACAACGCCGTCGCACGCTCCGGCTCCCTGCTCGCCGTCGCGGCCTTGCCGCCGCTGACCGGCCTCAGCGGGACGGCGTACCTCGACCCGACCGCGATGACCCACGGCTACCGCACCGCCATGATCGCCTGCGCCGCCCTCCTCGCCGCCGGCGGAGTCGTCAGCTGGCTCGGGCTAGGTGGCTCGAAGGCGGCTGACTAGGGTGGGCTCATGGAGACCACGTCGCTGACCGCCCTTGCCCAGGACCTCCTCGAGCAGGCGCGTTCTGCGAGCTCGGGCAGAGCTGCCGCCACGGTGTACGGCGGTCATGAGCACGATCTCCGGCAGACCTTGATCGCCCTGGCCGCCGGGACCACGCTCGGCGAGCACGAGTCACCCGGCGACGCGACCCTCCAGGTCGTAGAGGGTCAAGTGGTCCTCCACGCCGACGGCGAAGCTTGCCCGGCCAACGCTGGCGATCATCTGGCGATCCCGCCGATGCGGCACGACCTCGAGGCGCAGGCCGACTCCGTCGTCCTCCTCACCGTCGCGGTCGGCACCCGAGGCGAGTAGCCAGCAGGCAACCTGCATCCGACGCCTGGTCTCGAGATCAAGACAGCCCAGCCAGTCGATAGGCGACGAGGCTCCCCGCCACGGCGACGTTGAGGCTGGCTCCCCAGCCCACCATGGGGATCTCGACACACTCGTCGACCGTGGCGAGCACCTCGTCCGGCACCCCGTGATGCTCGTGGCCCAGAAGCAGCACCGTCGACGTACGCGCTGGTGTGAGGCGCGGCAGCGATGTGGCGCCCTCAGCAAGCTCGACGGCCACGATCCTTCGACCGTCTTCGCGCTGCGCGACCAGCCAGGTTTCTTTGCTGGGCGCGACCCAGTGAATGCACGGTCGTCGACGACGCAGGGTGTCGCCGATGCGCAGTGCATCTTGATAGTGCCTGGTGCGAGGCACCGCTAGACATGCGCCGATCGCGTCGCAGGTCCGCAGCAGGGTGCCGAGATTCGCGTCGTAGGCGACCCATAGCGGGGCAACAATCAGATAGTCCCAGCAACCGTGGCGCCCAGACCTGCGCTGAGCACGCAACGCGTTCGGCTTGACCTTGGCGCCGCTCATCGGTGCAGAAGAGGTACTCCCGGGGTGATCATCATGACGAGGCGCCTTTCATCGGCGGCGCCGGTCCATCGACGGAGTGGTTGGTGGCGTCGAGGATATCCGACCCGACCTCGGGGATACGCCGCAAGCGAGATCGCGGAAGCAGACAGCACCTCTGAGCGTTGACTCCTGATATGCGGCTCTCCGTCCTCGACCTCGTCCCTGTACGCACCGACCAGACCACCGGCGACGCGCTGGCGGCCTCGACCTCGCTGGCTCGGGTCGCCGACGCGCTGGACTTCACGCGCTACTGGGTTGCCGAGCACCACAACATGGCCGCTGTGGCGGCGACGTCGCCGCCGGTGCTGATCGCACACCTCGCAGCACACACCGAGCGGATCCGTGTCGGCTCCGGAGGCGTGATGCTGCCGAACCATGCACCGCTGGCGGTGGCCGAGCAGTTCGCCCTGTTAGAGGCGGCCCATCCTGGTCGCATCGACCTGGGCATCGGCCGAGCACCGGGGTCCGACCCGGTGACCTCGATTGCCCTGCGCGGTGCCGCGGGCCGCGACGACACCGACGTCCAGCGGTTCCCCGACTATCTCGACGACGTCGTCGCATTGATGGGCACCGAGGGTGTCCGGGTGCCGATCCCGCGACAGCAGTACGTCCTCAAGGCGACACCTGCGGCCGCCACCGAACCGCGGCTGTGGCTGCTGGGCTCCTCGATGTACTCCGCGCACCTGGCCGCGGCCAAGGGGCTGCCCTACGTGTTCGCTCACCACTTCTCCGGTGAGCACACCGCCGAGGCGCTCGCCGTCTATCGCCGTGAGTTCACCCCGTCCGACGCCGCAGCCGAGCCCGTCACCTTCCTCACCATCAACGCCGCCGTGGCGCCGACCCGCGAGGAGGCGATCGAAGCCGCGCTGCCACAGATGCAACTCATGGCCCGGCTGCGCTCCGGCCTGCCGCTCGGCCCGCTCGACCTCATCGAGGACGCGCTGGCGCTCGACACCTCGCGGCTGCAGCCGCTGATCGACGAAGGGTTGAGCCGTGCCGTCATCGGCGACCCCGTCGACGCAGCCGAACAGGTGCGCAAGCTGGCAGCGCGCTTCGAGGTCGACGAGGTGATGGTCAACCCGATCGGCTCCGCCCACCAAGGCGAGGACCCGCGGAAGGCCCGCTCGCGTGAGCAGACGCTGGAGCTGATGGCCGCCGAGCTGCTTTGAACTCCCACAAGCTAACGAGTGCTAGTATGCGTTAGCATGCACTGAGCACGACCGCGACGCGGATAGGGGGAGCCATGACCGAAGTCCACCTCTACACCGACGCGTTCGACTTGCCGAGCGCGGACAGCCAGCGCCCCTCGACGCGGCGCTCGGCGGACCAGCAGCCAAGAGTCGACTTCGCATTCCCCAACTCCACCGACGGCTTCTTGATCCGCCTCGACTTCGACGAGCGCGACGAGGACGTCGTGGTGATGGTCAGCGCAGCCGAGGGTGAGGGGTTGCATCGGGTCCACAAGGATCTGGCGCGACAAGGGCTTGGGGTTCTGCTGGCCCGCGAGTCACGCCTCGAACTCGTCGCCGGACGCTACGGACTGCCCGTAGACACGATGCTGGATTCGCTGGAGCAGTCGGTCGTCGATCTCGATGACGCCTCGGGCGGCATCCCGGAGGCTGAGCTCACGGCGTTGCGCGATGCGGGCATCGACCTCGGCGGTTCACCGGAAGATCCCTCTGGTGCCGCGCAGGTGTTGGTGGGGCTGGCCCGTCTCCAGGGTTTCCGTGAGGAGGCGTTAACCACGGCTGAGGCGGCCAAACTGCTGGAGGTCTCCCCCAGCCGCGTCCGCCAGCTCATCTCGGCTGGCGAGGTGGTCACTATCTCGAGCAGCGAGGGGCACCGGTTGCCGGCCTGGCAGTTCGTCGGCGGTCAGCTCGTGCCCGGGCTGGCAGATCTCGTTGCAGCGATCGGTGACATTCATCCGCTGACGCTGGCCGCCTTCATGAGCCGGCCCGATGTCGATCTCGTGGTGTTGGATCAGCCGGTCTCTCCGGTCCAATGGCTTCTGGGCGGTGGCGACGTTCAAGCAGTCGTCGATCTCGCCGCTGGCCTGGCTGTCCAGTCTTGACCACCCGCTGCCCGCCGCCCACCCTCCCACTGCTGGAGTTGCAGCCCGGCGATACCGAGGAGTGGATCGATCCCGTCGTCCGTATCTACTCTGCCGGTGGGCCGCATCCCACCACATGGTCCGCGTTCAGGCACTGGGGTCCGCACCCACTGATGCGCTTCGACCACCACCCCGGACGACCTCGCCTCCATCGCACCCGCGGTGTGAGCTACGCGGCTAGTCGCTGGACGACACCGGCGGGTGCCGAGATCGACCCTCTCGAGGTGGCGATCCTGGAGTGCTACGGCGACACGGGCATCCTCGACCGGCACACTGGCGAGCCGCATCTGGTCTTGTGGAGGCCGACCCGTCCGCTCGCCCTCCTCCAACTGACCGACGGCACCTGGCTCGCGCGGGCTGGAGGCAACGGCGCTCTCACATCGGGAGCTCGCGCGGTTGCCCGCCGATGGTCCCGAGCGATCTACGAGAGCTATCCCACGATCGACGGCTTGATCTGGTCATCAAGTGCGTTGACAGGCGGTCGCGCGATGGTGCTCTATGAGCGCGCCGCGGACGCCGTACCCGCTGCTCCCCTCAGCAACCGCGCCCTGGCCGATCGCGTGCTACAACCGTCGCTCGCCCGGATCGCGGCGACCTATCGGCTGACCCTGCTCTGATCTCTTGCGACCATCTCGTGGTTATCCGCGCACCACGGCGAGCAGGCGCTCGACGGTGTCCTGCATGGCGTCCCGCGCCGGGGCGAGGTAGCGGCGCGGGTCGACCAGGGTCGGGTCCGCATCCAGGCCCTCACGGACAGCCGCCGTCATGGCGATGTTGAGGGCGGTGCCGATGTTGATCTTGGTCAGCCCGGAGCGTACGGCGGCGCGGAGCTCGTCGTCCGGCACCCCGGAGGAGCCGTGCAGGACCAGTGGGACCGGCACGGCCTCGTGCAGCTGAGCGATCAAGGCGTGGTCGAGTCGGGCGGTGCGGTGGGTCATCGCGTGCGAGCTGCCAACGGCGACGGCGAGAGCATCGACACCCGTGTCGGCCACGAACGTGCGCGCCTCCTCCGGATCGGTGCGCACACCCTTCTCGTGCGCACTGCGCGCCGGCATCCCTGGCTTGCCGCCGATGTAGCCGAGCTCGGCCTCCACCCACAGTCCAGCCTCGTGGGCGCGTCTGGCGAAGTCGGCCGTGGTCGCCACGTTCTCCTCATAGGGCAGCGCGCCCGCGTCGATCATCACCGAGCTGAACACGCTGCCCAGGCTCTGCTCGGCCAGGGCTGGATCGATGACGTGGTCCAGGTGCAGGGCGAGCGGCACCTCGCACAGCCGGGCCACCGCAGCCGTGGCGGTGGCGATCGGCTCCAACTCGCCGCCGTGGTAGCGGACCGCGTTCTCACTGATCGCGAGGACGAGCGGCGTCCCGGTCGCCTCCGCGGCCGCGGCGATCGCCTCAGCATGCTCCAACGTGATGACGTTGAACGCAGCGACGGCTCGGCCGTCGGCCACCGCCGCCTCGACCAGCTCGCCTGTGCCGACCAGGGTCACGACTGGTCCAACACGACCGAGCGGGTGAGGCTGCGCGGCCGATCGGGGTCGAGCTCCAGGGCCTCGGCGTGCTCCACCGCCAACAGCTGCACCCGGATCAGATCGGCCTGCGGGTCGAGCGAGTCGGCGACGACCGCCGCCCCGGTCGCCCCCACGTCCGCTACGAGCCCGTCCATCGGCTCACCGAAGAACCACACCGCCCGGCCTGGCTCGGCGATGGCGATCGGGCCGTGGCGATACTCCATCTGGGGATAGGACTCGGTCCACCACTGGGCCGCTTCACGCATCTTCAACGCCGCCTCGCGAGCGATGCCGAAGGCCCACCCCTGACCGACGAAGGTGACCTGCCGCGCGGCGCGAACCTGCTCGCCGAGGGGCCACTGATCGGCCAGCACGGCTCTGGCTTGCTCGGCAAGAGGTACGACGTCCGCGCCGATCGACGCGCGCAGCATGGCCAGCACACTGGTCGCGAAAAGGGTCTGCACCACCGACTGCTCGTCGGCGAAGGTCAGCGCCACGCACTCTTGCGCCGCGTCGACCACCGGACCGTCCTCGACGGCGGTCAGGGCGGTCACCGGCGACCGACTCGCCTCGATCGCCTGCACCACCTCGGTCGTCGTGCCAGACCGAGAGATCGCCACCACCCGGTCGTAGGCGCGTGCGGCGGGGAACTGGCTGGCGGCGAACGCATCGGTCTCTCCGAGTCCGGCGGCCTCACGCAGGGCGGCGTACGCCTGCGCCATGAACCACGACGTGCCGCAGCCGATCACCGCCACCCGCTCGCCGGATCGAGGCAGCACCGGCGCCGCCTCGGCGGCGAGCGCGGCAGCGGTCAACCATGCCGCCGGCTGCCGCAGGATCTCCTCGCGGACGAACGAACGGTGGGCGGCGTCTGCATGAGACGTGGGATCTGTCGTCATCGAGGCGACTCCATCGGGGTCGGGTGCGGCCCGGCGTCGAGCTCCACACGGGTCGGTTGGCCGGCTGTCCCACCAGGCGCGGTCACGGCGCAGGCACCGGCACGGACGGCGCGCCGCAGGCAGCCTTCGAGGGCGAGGCCGTCCAGCCAGGCATCCACGAAGGCGGCGTTGAAGGTGTCTCCCGCGCCGGTGGAGTCCACCGCGTCGACGGGTGTGCCGGCCACGACGACGGCCGCACCGTCGGGCGGCTGGGCGAACGCGCCGGACGCGCCGTCCTTCACCACGACCAGTGGCCCGCGATCGGCGAGTTGCCGGGCAGCGGAGCGTACGTCGTCGCCGCCGGCCAGCGCGCACACCTCGCGCCGGTTCACCAACAGCACGTCGACCCGGTCGAGCAGATCGACCACCCCAGCCCAACGGCCGGACGGGTCGTCGTTGGTGTCCAACGAAACCGTCAGGCCGAGCTGTCGGAGCCCGGTGAGCACGTCGGCCAGCTCCGGCACCAGCTGCGGCTGCAAGAACAGGGACGCGACGTGCACATGTCCGATGCCGGATGGCAGCAGGGCCTCGGCAGTCGCGCGGATCTCGGCGCCCGTGAGCGTCGAGATGGCGCCCGGCGCCGTGAGGATCGCTCGGTCGTCCCCGCGCGAGAGCACCACGGTCAGCCCGGTCGCGACGTCGTCACGGACCAGCACCTGGTCGACCCCGACCCCACTCACCGCGAGCTCGCGGCGCAGCAGCGCCCCGAAAGCGTCGTCGCCGACCGCGGCAAGCAGATGCACGGGTCGATCGAGCCGAGCCAGCCCGTGCGCGGTGATCGCGGCCGAGCCGCCGATCAGCAGCCCACTGTGCTCCACCAACTGCTCGACCTGGCCGAATCGCGGCACCACATCACCGGTGAGGACCAGGTCGGGGTTGAGATCGCCGACGACCAGCACCCCGGCAGTCGTTGTCGGCTCCATGAGCACATAGTGGCCCGTTAGCGCCGATTCTGTCCAGAACCAATCACGATTGATGATCGCTCTTGCTCGTTTCGCCCCGCCCTGTGATGCTGGGTGCCATGACGAACGCTGCCGGGACAACCGGCGCCCAAACGAATGCCGGCCAGACGACCGTGGTCTTCGTGGGAGCCGGCTCCGCCGTCTTCATCCGCCAGCTGCTCCGCGACCTGCTCAGCTTCGACGACCTCGGCCCGCTCCGGCTGGTCCTGCACGACACTGACTCTCGCCGACTCGGACTGGCCGAGCAGGTGGCGCGGCTCGCGGTGGAGCGACATGGTCGAGACGCGGTCGTCGTGGCCGACCCGGACCGGCGTACGGCGCTTGCCGGTGCCGACTTCGTGATCAACACCGTCAACATCGGCGGCCACGCCGCCACCGTCACCGACTTCGAGGTGCCGGCCCGCTTCGGCGTGCGACAGACGATCGCGGACACCCTCGGCGTGGGCGGGGTGTTCCGGGGCTTGAGGACGTTCGGCTTCCTCGATGAGCTGGCCCGCGACATCGAAGAGATCTGCCCGGATGCCTGGCTGTTGAACTACACCAACCCGATGGCGATGAACGTGCAGTACCTCGCCACGGCGCACCCACAGGTCAAGACACTCGGTCTCTGCCACTCGGTGTTCTGGACGGTGCACGACCTGAGCGAGCTGGTCGGCGTGCCGCTGACCGAGGTCGACTTCCACAGCGCCGGCGTCAACCACCAGGCCTGGGTGCTGCGCTGGGAGCGGGGCGGCGAGAGCCTCTACCCCCTACTGAACCGCGCCATCGAAAACGATCCGGATGGGCTCGGTCGACGGGTGCGGGTCGACCTCTATCGTCGGCTGGGCTTCTATCCCACCGAGACCAGCGAACACTCCAGCGAGTACGTGCCCTGGTATCTCCACGACGACGCCGAGATCGCCCGGCTGCGGATCCCGGTCGGGGACTACCTACAGATCAGCGCCGACAACGTCCGCGAGATCGACGAGTTGGAGGAGCAGCTGGCCAGTGGGACATACGCCGAGCCGGCCGACGAGCCCGCGGAGTATGCCCCGCAGGTGGTGCACAGCCTGGTCACCGGCACGCCCCGGACCATCCAGGCCAACGTCGCGAACCGCGGCCTGGTCGACAACCTCCCCACCGGCGCCGGCGTCGAGGTGCCCTGCCTTCTCGGCACGGACGGCGCCCAGTCACAGCCGGTCGGCGCGTTGCCGGAGCAGTGCGCTGCGGTGAACCGCTCCTTCCTGAACGTGGTCGAGCTGACCGTCGAGGCGTTCGTGCAGCAACGCCCCGACCTGGTGCGGCAGGCGATGCTGGTCGACCCGAACACAGCGGCCACGCTCAGCACCCCGCAGATCTGGGAGCTTGCCGACGCGATGGTCACCGCCCACGGCGACCTTCTCCCCACCTGGCTGCGCTGACCACGCCCGACCGGCGGGGCCTCCGGCGAGTCTCGCTACAGAGGTACGACGTGCACGTCGGGGCCTAGCTTCCGCAGCTCCTCGACAGCGGCGGGGTCGGCGTCGGCGTCGGTGACGATCACGGTGGCGGCCTCGACGGGGGCGATGGTGGCAAAGCCACGTCGGCCCAGCTTGCTCGAGTCGGCCACCACGAACACCCGCTCGGCCGAGCGCAGCAGTGCTCGGTTGGTGTGCGCCTCCACCTCGTGGTGGGTGGTCAGCCCGGCCTGCGGGGTGATCCCGTCGACGCCGATGATGGCGACCTCGAGGTTGACGTTGGACAGCGTGAGCTCGGCCAGCGGCCCGACCAGCTCGTAGGACTCCGAGCGCGCACTGCCCCCGCAGACGACGAGCTCGATGTTGGAGCGCACGGCCAACTCGGAGGCGATGTTCAACGCGTTGGTGACCACACGCAGGCCCGAGCGACCGGCCAACGCGCGAGCGACCTCGGTTGTCGTCGTACCGCCATTGAGCCCGACCGAGCCGACATCCTCGGGCACCAGGTCGGCGACGGCGCGGGCGATGACCCGCTTGGCGTCGTGGTGCTGCCCGCCGCGATAGCGCATCGGCAGCTCGTAGAGCACCCCTGAGGCGACGGCACCGCCGTGGGTGCGGGTGAGCAGCTTCTGCTGCTCCAGCAAGTGCAGGTCGCGGCGCACCGAGGCCTCGGAGACGCCCAACTGCTCCGCCAGCTCAGCCACGCCCACGCTGCCCTGGTCGCTGAGCTGGCGCAGCACGTGCCCCAGCCGGTCCTCCTGACGCATAGGTGCACGATACGCGAACGATCATGCTCACATCGGGCAGAAACCTTGACCGACCCTTCAGATCCGTGCAGACTTGCGCACATAGAGCGATCGATTGTGAGCGAACGTCAGCCTCCGAGGAGCACGCCGATGATGTCCACACGTCCCACCCATCGCCGGCTCCGGATCGCGGCCGGGGCCATGGCCACCGCGCTCGCGCTAGCAGCACTCGCCGCCTGCTCGAGCTCCGACGACGACGGCAGCAAGGGCGGCTCCAACGGCAAGCCCGTCCCGATCACCGTCGCCCACGGCTACACCGACGTCGAGGCCGATGCGCTCGACGCGGCCGTCAAGGAGTGGAACGACGCGAACCCCGACGCAGAAGTCACCTTGCAGTTCAACGGCGGCAACGACGGCGCACTCCAGAAGATCCTGGCGGGCTTCACGGCGGGCAACTTCCCCGATGTGTCCTACCAGTACGGCTCCTCGGCCGCCCAGCTCGCCCGTCAGCCACAGCTGGTCGACCTGACCGATCGGGTCAAGGCAGACGACGTCGACTGGGAAGACTTCTTCCCGGCTGCCCGCGACGCCACGGTCGTCAACGGCAAGGTCGTCGGCGTGCCAGCCCTGATCGACAACCTCGCCCTGGTCTACAACAAGAAGATGTTCGCCGACGCCGGCATCCCCGAGCCGACCAACGACTGGACCTGGGAGCAGTTCCGCGACGCGGCCAAGCAGTTGACCGATCCGGCGAACAAGACCTACGGCTGGGCCTACGTCAACGACGGCAGTGAGGACACCGTCTGGCGCTACCTCGCGATGCTCTGGCAGGCCGGTGGCGACCTGCTCAACGACGACAACACCGAGCCGGCCTTCGACTCCGACGCGGGCATCGCGGCGCTGCAGCAGCTGCAGGACATGGCCGTCACGGACAAGTCGGTCTATCTCGACAATGGCAACGGCAACTACCTCAACCTCTTCAACAGCGGCAAGATCGCCATGCTGTGGACCGGTCCGTGGGATCTGTCCAGCATCAACTCCGACATCTCCTACGGCGTCACCTACCTGCCGGGCTACGACGGCAACCACGAGACGATCGCCGGACCGGACCTCTACCTGCTGTTCAACCACTCCGACGACGGCGCGGACACCGCGTTCAACTTCGTCACCTGGCTGACCTCGGCCGAGCAGCACCTGAAGTTCGCTATCGCAACCGGCGACCTGCCACTGCGCAAGTCCGAGACCGAGCTGCCGGACTATCAGGACTTCTTGAAGAAGTACCCGTCCGAGAAGGTCTTCGTCTCGAACCTGGAGAACGTCGCCCACGTGCGCCCGAACATCCCGGAGTACGGCCAGGTGTCGGCCGCGGTCGGACAGATGGTGCAGTCCGTCCTACTCGGACAGGCCGACCCCGAGCAGGCCGCGAAGGACGGCGCCGACGCGGTCAGCTCCGCCCTGGCCGGCTCGTGAGCGAGATCGTGCCCGACGGTGCGGCCGTCCGCCGACCGCACCGTCCGCGCACGATCCTGCCGCGACCCGAGCACCCGTCCTCACGGGGATCGAGGAGCCGCCGTCTTCGCGATGCCACGACCGGTTGGGCGCTGGTCTCACCGGCGGTCCTGCTGATCGGACTGTTCGGGCTGCTGCCGGTCGTCTGGGCGTTCGGGCTGTCCTTCCAGCGCAACGACATGATCACTCCCGGCGAGTGGATCGGCTTCGAGAACTACAGCCGGCTCGCCGAGGATCCGGTGTTCCGGGAGTCGGTGCGCAACACGCTGGTCTACACGGTCGCGTTCGTGCCCACGACGCTGGTGCTCTCGCTGCTGGCGGCCGCCTTGCTCAACCGCAAGCTGCGCGGCATCACCGTCTATCGCCTCGCGGTCTTCGTCCCCGTGGTCACCTCGACGATCGCGACCGGTGTCATCTTCAGCTGGCTGCTGGATCCCGACTACGGCCTGGTGAACGCCGGGCTCAGCAAGCTCGGGCTGCCCGAGATGGGCTTCTTCTCCTCGCCACACCAGGCGCTCTTCGCCGTCGTGGTGATGACGGTCTGGGGTTGGGTCGGCTTCGGTGCGCTGATCTTCCTGGCCGGCTTGCAGAGCATTCCCAGCGAGCTGGTCGAGGCGGCCCAGATCGACGGCTGCTCGGCCCGCGCCGCCTTCTGGCGGATCCAGGTCCCACTGCTGCGTCCGGTCAGCGCGTTCCTGCTGGTCTGGTTGACGATCAACGCGCTGCAGCTCTTCGACGAGGTCTATGTGACGACCAAGGGCGGTCCGCTGCACGCCACGACGGTCATCGTCTACTACCTCTACCAGCAGGCGTTCCAGTTCTTCCACGCCGGCTATGCAGCCGCCATCGCCGTCGTACTCTTCATTGCCATCGCCCTGATCACCGCACTCCAGCTGCGGCTGACCCGCGGTGACGGCACGGAGACCGTCTGATGAGCGTGCGTCGTCCCTCGGCCTGGCACTTGGTGCTGCTGCCGGTCGCGTTCGTGATGGCGCTACCGCTGCTGTGGATGCTCCTGACCAGCTTCTCCACCCTGGAGGAGTCGCGGCGTTTCCCGCCCGGCCTGCCCAGCGGGCTGGAGTGGCACAACTACGTGGAGGCATGGACGCAGTCGCCGTTCGGCCACTGGCTACTGAACAGCGCCATCGTCTCGGTCACCTGCGTCGTCGCCAACCTGGTGTTCTGCAGCCTGGCCGGCTATGCCTTCGCCCGCATCCGCTTCCCCGGCTCCAAGATTGCGTTCGCGGCGATCCTGGCGACCTTGATGGTGCCGTTCCAGGTGGTGATGATCCCGACGCTGCTGATCGTCAAGCACCTGCACCTGGTCGACACACTGCCGGGTCTGGTCGTGCCCAACCTGGTCACCCCGTTCGGCATCTATCTGCTGCGCCAGTTCTTCGTGCAGCTGCCGATCGAGCTGGAGGAGGCAGCCCTGCTGGACGGAGCCGGCCGGCTGCGCACGCTGCGCTCGGTGCTGCTGCCGCTGATGGGGCCGCCGCTGTCGACCGTGGCCGTGCTGACCTTCCTCTCGGTGTGGAACGACTTCCTCTGGCCGCTGGTCGTCATCTCCTCCTCCGACAACATGACCGTGCAACTCGGCCTGGCGACCTTCCAGAGCGCCCACTTCACCAACTGGCCGGTGCTGATGGCCGGCACGGTGATGAGTCAGCTGCCCGTGCTGGTGCTGTTCATCGCGGCCCAGCGGTTCTTCGTCAGCTCCATTGCGAGCAGCGGGATCAAGTAGGCCCGATCAAACAGGTAGGAGTCTTGTGATGTCACTGTCACGCACGACCGCAGCAGTGCTCAGCGCGGCGATGGTGGCGACCGCGATCGGGTCGGCGCCCGCGGTCGGGTCGACGACCCTGCGAGCCCCGTTGGAGACCGTGATCGTCGCTCCGGATGGCTCGGACTCGGCAGCAGGCACGGTCGAACATCCGGTGCGTACCGTGGCCGAGGCGGTGAACCGCTTGCCGGACGGCGGCCGCATCCAACTGCGCGGAGGGACCTATCACCAGCGCGTCCGACTGGTCGACGTCACCGGCATCACCGTCGAGCCCTACCGCTCCGAGCGGCCGGTGCTGTCCGGGGCGGGCTTGACTCCAACCGGCACCTCGGCTCTGGTCGAGATCGCCGACAGCCGTTCGGTGACGGTGCGCGGGCTCGACCTGAAGGGCTACTACAGCGACGAGCTGGACGTCGTACCCATCGGCATCTGGGTGCACGGGCACGGCCGCCAGATCACGGTGAGCGACAACCGGGTGCACCACCTCGGCAACACCAACGGCACCCTGGGCAGCTATGACATCAATGCCCATGGCATCGCGGTGTACGGCGACGACCCGGCCGCGGCGATCAAGCGGCTGACCATCACCGGCAACCGGGTGCACCATCTGCAGCTCGGCGCCAGCGAGAGCGTCGTAGTCAACGGGAACGTCCGCCACTGGGCGATCACGAAGAACAAGATCCACGACAACAACAACATCGGCATCGACGCGATCGGCTACGAGAACACCCTCACCGGGCCAGCCCGGTGGACCAACAAGAACAGGGCGCGTGACGGCGTGATCGCGCGCAACGTGGTCGAGCGGATCAAGTCGGCGGGCAACCCGGCCTACTGGGAGGACGGCGAGTGGTGCAACTGCGCCGATGGCATCTACGTCGACGGTGGCACCAGGATCCGGATCGCCAAGAACGTCGTGCGCCACAACGACATCGGTGTCGAGATCGCCGCGGAGAACGCTCGCGGCAGCGCGGACCATGTCACGGTCGTGGGCAACAAGATCACCGGGAGCCTGTTCACCGGACTGGCGACCGGCGGCTACTGCAACGGAGCCGAGGACTGTGGCGGTGAGAGAACCGGCCGCTCCCACGACAACCGGTTCGTGCGCAATCACCTCCGCGGCAACAACCGTGCTGACGACGGCAGCCCCGAGATCTTGATCCAGTACTACGCCTGGGGCAACGTCTTCGCCCACAACCACGTCGCAGTGACCAGCTCCGGGCACGACGCCTACGGCACCGTCGACGGCGACCGCCAGCCCGCTCACCGGCGGCCCAACGTCAGTGACCACAACCGCTTCTGTGTCACGGGCGCTGCACCGTCAGCGCTCCGCTTCGGCTGGCGCGGCCACGTCTACCGCGGCCCCGTCGCTTTCACCCACGCCACCGGGCAGGATCAACGCAGCCGGTTTGCCCGCTGCTAGTCGGCTCACTCGATCACGAAGGCTCGCATGGGTCGGCCTCGAGCAGTTCGCGGAGAAAGGTGAGCCGGGACTGCTTCTCGACGCTCAGGTCCTCCAGCGCCGCGTTGAACCGCGTTCCATAGTCCGCGGCAAGATGTTCCTGGAAGGCAGCTTGGTCGCGATAGCGTTCGAAGACGAAGAAGCGCGAGGGTGATCCCTCCAGTTGAAAGATGGAGAACTCCAAGTTTCCCGGCTCCTGACGCACCTGAACCTGCAACCAGCTGATGAGACGACATAGCTGGTCGGTCGTCTCGGGATGGCTCGTGAACTCGGCGTAGAGGACGACCTCGTCACCTCGGCTGGCTGCCCTCATCGTGTGTCCTCTCCGGGTGAGTCGTTGGGCTGAGCTGGTGTGGGTCGGCTTTCGCAGCCGCAGGAGGTAGCGGTAGCCAGGGTGGTGGGCAGGACGATCTTGCGCCGACCGACGGCGGCTTCGTCGAGGAGGTCGAGGATCGCCTCGGTCGCGGCCTTACCCATTCCGTAGGTGGGCTGCCGAACCCTGGTCAGTCGGGGGGACAGAAACTCCAGGAGCTCGAAGTCGTCGTAGCCGATCAGGGCGAGGTTCTCGGGGACACGGATGCCTTCGACATCAGCGAAGTGGAGTGCGCCAGCGGTGATGAGGCTGTTCCCGGCGACGACCGCTGTGGGCGGGGATGGGGCCGAGAGCAACTGTTGCACGTGTTGGGCGGCGTCGTAGACGTTCTGAGCGTCGAGGCGCACCAGGTCATCGGCGAGCCCCGCTTCCTTCATTGCCCGACGGAATCCGCTGAGCCGTTTGCGGGTGGTGTACATCTGCCTCATCTGGCCGACGAAGGCGACGCGCTGGTGGCCATGCTCGATGAGGTGTCTGGTGGCGTCGTAGATGCCCTTGCTGTTCGTCACGACAACATCGGTGCGGGATCCGGCCGCCGGGCGGTCGAAGGCGATGACGGGCAAGTGGTTGACCCGATCGGGCAGCAACGCGTCCTTGTCTCCAGGGACGGCCGCGATGATCAGGCCGTCGACCCGCCTTCTGACGAGGAGGTCGACGTACTCGGTCTGCCGTTGTCCGTCGGCGTCAGAGTCACACAGCATGATCGTGTAGCCGCGCTGTCGCGCAGTCTCCTCGATCGCCTTGCAACAGGCCGCGAAGAAGGGGTTCGAGATATCGGGAACGACTAGACCGAGGGTCCGTGACCGCGATGCCTTGAGGCTCCGCGCCAGCTCATTGCCCTTGTAGCCAAGCCTTGCGGCAATCTCCTCCACTCGTTCGGCTGTTGCCGCCGCAACCTTGGCGCGATCGTTCATCACCCGCGCGACGGTCCTCGCCGACACCCCCGCCTCAGCGGCGACTTCGGCCAGGGATACCCATCGGGGGTTAGATGCAGCTTCGGTCACCTCGAACTCCACTATCCGCCTTGGGAGAACTCGACGCACACGATCTGGTGCCCGACCAAGGCGTCGACCTGGAAGGTCAGCGTCCCATCGACCGCCTCGAACGCCAAGGGCTTCCGCTGCGGAGCCAGGTAGACCGAGGTCGGCCTGCCTGGAACGCGGAGCGTGACGCTGAGGTCGTGAACGGGGATCACGTCCTCGATGACGTCGAAGGCGTCGCCCCTGCGCTCGGGCACGTAGTGGAGCAGATGGACGACCCGGCGATCGGGGAGGACCTGGTCGCTCTCGACCTGGTCGTTGACGCTGACGCGAACAGTGGACGGCCCGTCGTGTCGCACGACGCGCTCGGGCAGCAGGTGGTCCACCGCAGTCAGGAACAGGGTCTTGCACCAGAGCGGAGCACTGGCCTCGTACTGGTGGAAGATCGGATGCGCGAAGTAGATGCTCTGGGTGGTGGCCACGACCGCGGCCCCACTTGGCGTCACGGCCGGTGGCGACTGAAGATGGGAGGCGAAGTGGGTGAACGACCTGTCGAAGGTGGACGGGATCGCATCGGCGAGCACCGTGGCGCCGCGCGTCGCGCCGATATCCATGCCGAGCATGTGCATCACGTGCACGCGACCGACGCCGGCGGCACCGAATCCCGCTCTGGTGGCGAGATAGTTGCTGTAGTCGTGCCGGGGATAGGCGCGACCACGCGCGAGCCTTCCTGAGGCATCCCGAGGCCCCTCCGACAGGAGTTCGACGCCGAGCTGTGACATCGACACAGCCGTCCGGTCGGCGGTGAAGCCCGACGCGAACGACGCGATGACCTTGCCACCTTCGTCCAGGTAGGCAGCGAGCTTCTCTACTAGCTGTCCCTCGACAGCGATGAAGTCGGGCAGGACGAGCAGTCGGTAGCGGGAGAGGTCTGCCGCACTGTCGACGATGTCGAACTGAAGCCCTGCCTCCTCCAGCATCCGGGTGACGCCATTGATGCTGGCAGGGAGGTTGCGGACCCCCCCTCCGAGGAACTCTTCTGGATGGAGGACCGCAAGGTCGACGACCGGGGTCGCGCCGGCGCACCAGGGCTCCTTCTCGCGCACGGAGGCGAACACGTCGCCGACCAGGCGGTACACCTCGGGATCGAGCACCCCGGAAGGCTCAAGCTGGTCACCAATGCAGGTCCCGGATCCGGCAGCGAGCATCCGGAAGACTTCATACTCCAGGGCCGCCTTGTTCTTGTAGGAGCGGTAGTCGCCCCAGGTCGTATGGAACATCCCCGTCGTGCCGATAGTCGGCCTACCCAGGCTTCGGGCGTACCGCTGGGTGATCGGGAAGTAGTTGTATCCCCACCCCCCGCTCGGCAGAGTCTCCAGCTCGAAGTGGGTGTAGGCGTCCCTGATCTGGCGATGCCGCAATCCGATATGGCCGCCGTTGTAGGTAATCCCGACACCCTCCCGGCGGCTTCGGACGAACGCCGACATGGCGAGCTCGAAGTCGTTGATCGTCTCCATCCCGAAGGTGCGACGCTCCACCTCGTTGGTGGGATCGATGCCGCGGTCGAGCATGGCCTGCTGGCAGTGCACACACGAGCAGTCGTCGGGGCGGATGAAGTCGAAGTAGAGGCCGTCGACGTCGAAGGAGTCGAGCACATCCTTGGCCTGCCGGAACATGAAGTCGCGGAAGGGGCTGTTGAGGCACAACTTGCGGTAGAACCCGGCTTCGTATGGCGGCGTACCCTCCAACTGGCCACCCGGGCCGACGATCCGCCACTCGGGGTGCTCCGCTGCGGTGAAGTTGTCCCACTGGACCGTGAGGTAGATCGGCGTGGCCAGGCCACGCTCCCGACATGCGGCCACCTGCTCCTTGAGTAGGTCTCGACTGAGCCCGGGGTGCCTCCGCTCGGGGAAGGCAGTGGAGTCGTAGTACATCCAGCCGTGGTGGCACCGGGCGAACAGCAGCACGGAGTCGACGCTTGCGTCGACCAGCGTCTGTGCGAACTTGTCCGGTGAGAAGTCTGTCGCGATCGGCGATGACGCGGCGCTGGTGTGGAAGTCCAGGTGCACCTGTCGCATCGGCGGCTCCCATGAAGTGCCGGGCGCCTTCATGCTGAACGGGTTGTCGGTCGTCGTCAACGCAGTGCCTTTCGGAGATCATCGAGAATGTCCGCACGTGGGGAATGCGGGAGCGCGATCGGGACACGGTCGGTGGCGCTCTCATACAGGGCGAGGAGCAGCTCGAACTCGGACAGCGACCGGTCCAGACAGAGGGGGTGTGAGGCTGCTCGGCCATCGAGCCAGTCGAAGAGAGCGGTGACAAGGCCCGCCTGTCCGAGTGCGTCCTCGACGTAGTAGTCGTGGGTTCCGGTCTCGTATCGGCCCTCGACGAATGTCTCCCAGCCCCACATCGACCAGGTCAGGTAGCCACGAGACCCGTGGACGGCGATGCGCTTGTGATGGAACTTTCGGGTTGCCTGCGGGCTAGGTGTGCGTGGCGCGTTTGTTCCGCACCGGATGATGCCCTCGAGACCCGAGGCGAAGGTCACCTGGGCGACGCAGGCGTCAGGCGCATAGTGCCGCTTGCTGTTCTCAGCCAGGCCGTCACTCCCGGAGACGGTGGCGAACACTTGCCTGGGCTCCTCTGCCGCGAAGGCGAGCAGGGCCTGGATGGTGTGGGTGCCCTGATAGGCCAGATTGTCCCCCGCGCTTGCATCGATAAGTCGCACCGTGCCGAGCAGCCCCTCGGTCAGGAGGCGCATGAGTGCCTGGCGACGGGGATGGAAATGCAGCTGGTGGTTGACGACCACCTTCAGCGATGTCGTGGCGGCGAATGCACGCATGGCACGGGCATCCTGTCCGTCGATGCCGAGAGGCTTCTCGACAATGACGCCGCGGACGCCGTACCGCTCGCAGTCGCGCAGCAGCTCCAGACGCGCGTCCGGCGGCGTGTTGAGGTGGACAACGTCTGGGCGCTCCGCCTCCAGCATGGTGAGGTGATCGCGGTAGGGAGTCGCCCGCACTTCGGCTTCGTGGAGGAACCGCTCGGCGGCTCCCTCCTGCCGACTCGAGACGGCGACGACCCGGCCGTTCTTGATGGTGCGGTACGCCGTCGCGTGTCCGTGCGCACGTGGCCCGCTCACGCCGATGATCGCCGTTCTATGCATCGCGATCCCGCCCCTGCTCCGGGATCAGCACGACCTTCCCGCACTGACCCGACACCTGGAGTTCGAACGCCTCCTGCGCTTGCGCCATGTCGAAGATGTGAGTGACGAGCCGATCAAGCTGCTTGGGCGTGCGTTGGATCTGCTCCATCAGGGACTGTGCGTCGCTCAAGTTGTAGTGCCATGAGCCGAAGAGTGTGACACTGCGGTGAAGCAAGTCCTCGCTGACCACGAGAGGCAGGGTCTGGCGAGAGTTGGCGACGAACGCGACCTGCCCCGCTCGCCGTACCGCCTCGATACACAGCCGTTGAGCACCGACGGCACCCGAGCACTCGATGGCAGCATCGACCCCAGCACCTGCTGTCTCCATGCGGACACGGAGGCGCGGGTCATCCTCGGCCGGATCGATGACGACGTCGGCTCCGAGCCGGATAGCGAGCTCGGCGCGGTACTCGTTGTGGTCCACCGCGATCACTCGTGAGCCCCGAAACCGCGCGTTGATGACCGCGCCGAGGCCGACCGGCCCCAGGCCGGTGACCAGGACTGTGTCGGTCGGTCGCAGCGCCAGCCGTTGCACGGCTCCGAACGAGGCACCCAACCCGCAACATGCCATGGCGGCGTGGACGTCGGGGATGTCGGCCGGCACAGGAACGAGCAGCCAGTCAGGCTTGGCGATGTACTCGGCCATCGTGCCCGGCTCTGGTTGGTCTGATGGCACCAGGTTCCCGGCGCGCTCGCACACGATGTAGTGGCCACTCAGGCACGTTGGGCATCGACCACAGCCGTTGAGAGGCATCGCGACCACCCGGTCCCCGGTGCTCACCATGCTGCTAGATCCGGCATCGACGACGGTCCCTATCGCCTCATGTCCGAGCGGAAGCGTGCTGCTGCCCTCGATGAAGGAGTGGTACTCAGTGCACATCGGCGCGGCAGTCACTCGGACGACGACCGTCGAACCCTGTGCTGCCGGTGGCGGGACCTCGGTCAGGCCCGCTCGGCTCTTGGCGAGGATCGTTACCGTCTTCATGGCCTCTCCCCCGGTTCGTGAGGTGATGACTCGACCGATATCTGGATCGACGACTGGCAAGCGCGCCTCATCCCTTCACCGCACCCTGGGTGATGCCCTCAGTGATCCGACGCTGCAGCAGCAGGTAGACCACGACCATGGGCAGGCTCGAAATGGTCACGCCGGCGGCGATCATGCCGAGATCGGAGCTGTAACGTCCGAAGAAGAAGGTGATACCGAGTGAAATCGGTCGCTTGCTCTCCTCCTGCACCAGGACCAGCGGGAGAAGGAAAGTCTTCCAGGTGAACATGAACTGGAAGATGGTCAGTGTGATCAGGCCCGGCCAGGCCATCGGCAACATCACCCGTCGGAACACCTGCCACTCGTTGGCCCCATCCAGCCGCGCGGCACTGGCGATCTCTCGAGGCAGACCGCGGAAGAACGCCCGCATCATGAACATGCCGAAGCCGAGGCCGAAAGCGATACCGGGCAAGATGTATGCCCAGTAGGTGCCGAGGATGCCGAGATCGCTCACCAGGTAGTACGACGGGATCATCACCGCTTGGAACGGCACCACGACCCCGATGAGGAACACGGCGAAGAGCGCGTCACGACCGGGGAACTCCAGCACCCCGAAGGCATAGCCACCGAGGCAGGACAGCAGCGTCACACCGACGACGATCGCCAGGCAGTAGAACAGCGTGTTGCCGAGATAGGTGCCGTAACGCCCGACCTTCCAGGCTTCGATGAGGTTGCCCAGCTCGATGTCGTGCGGGAAGGCAAACGGATCCTGAGCCAGCTCGGTCGCGGGCTTGACCGCCGCGAGCACCATCCAGATCAAGGGCATCGCGAAGACAGCCAGCGCGAAGAACAGGACGACGTAGCGCAAGATGTTCCACACAGGATTGCGTCGGAGGCGGGTGGTCCGTGGCCGACGGGCAGGGGGAGCCGTCACTGGCGACGCTCCCGGAGCTGCACCACGGCCACCGCGGCGACAAGCGTGATCAACGTCGACACGGTCGCAACCGCGGCGCCGTACCCGACGTTCGTCTCACGGAATGCTTGCTGATAGAGGTACGTCGACGTCAGGTCGGTGCTGTTGGCGGGGCCACCCTGGGTCATCACCCAGACATAGTCGAAGACGTTGAGGCCGGCGATGAGTTGGATGACCACCACCAAGGTCATCGCATTCGTGATGCTCGGCAGCGTGACATGACGGAAGCTCTGCCACGCGTTGGCGCAGTCCACCTCGGCCGCGTCCAGCAGGTCGGTGTCCACCTCTTGGAGCGCGGCGAGGAACACCACGAACCCGAATCCGGTCTCGACCCAGATGAACACCGCGATGAGGGCGTAAAGGGCGGTGTTGGGGTCGCCGATCCACGGTTGCGCCAACGCGCCGAGGCCGACGTCGTCCAGGAGCCGGTTCAAGATGCCGAACGTCGGATCGTAGATCCAAGAAAAGATGATGGCGACGACGACCGGCGCCAGCACCTGAGGCATGAAGAACACCGCGCGAAAGACCGTGTAGCCGCGTGGCTGATCGCGGAGCAGCATGGCGAGGAGCAGCCCGATCGCCACTGGCAGCACGGTGCCGAGCACGGCCCAGATCACGTTGTGCTTCAGGGCGCTCCAGAACAGCGGATCAGCCAGCAGCGTCTGGTAGTTCTGCAGCCCGACGAACTCCTTGTCGGGGCTCAGCCCATTCCACTCGAACAGGCTGAGGTAGACGTTGTTGGCGAACGGATAGATCATGAACACCGTGTAGACCACGATGGCGGGGAGCAGGAAGCCCAAGCCGGCTACCAGCGGCGATCGCAGAGGTGCTCGTCCGATTCGGCGGGGCGCCTTCTCAGGCGCCCCGCGCACGGTCAGGGTGCTGGCCACGGGTGTGCGTTCATGATCGAGTCGTCCACCTGCGGAACGCTACTGACCGCCATCTGACTCCCATTGCTTCTGGACCTCGTCAGCAAGCTCCTGCGGGGCCTTGCTTCCAGCGGTGACTGCTTGCGCGCCATCTTGGAAGAGGTTGAACAACTGGCCCGACCAGCGCGGCCAGATGTAGTAGCCGAGCTGCGATCCGGCGTCGTCTTGCCCCTGCTGCACAAGCTGGGCAGCCTGTTTGATCATGGGCTGCAGGTCGAGCGAGTCCAGGTCGGTCGCCACCGGCGGGATGATCCCGCCCTTTGTCATCCAGATGTCGACCGCGTCCGGTGAGTACATGTAGTCCAGGAACTTTGCGGCAGCATCCTGGTTGTCGCCGTCGGCCGAGATCACCCAGGCGGAGCCGACGCCCAGTGGGTAGAACTGTCCCGCCCCGCCCTCGATGGTCGGGAACGGCATCATCGTCACATCGGAGTCGGGCATCTTCTCGTAGATGTCACCGATCTGCCACGTGCCGCCAGCCAGCATGAGGGCTTTCGAGCCGTGGAAGAGCAGGGCCGCATTGTCCACCGAGAGGCCGTTGACCCCGTCTGGGAAGCAGCCGGCGTCGTTCATCTGGGAGAACCAGATGTCGATGGCTTTCGCCATCTCTGGCGAGTTGAACGAGCCTTGGTTGTCGAAGATCAGGTCGTGGACCGAGTCGGCGCCGACGATGTTCTGAGCGACCATGGCATACATATCCTTCGCGTAGACCGCGGGACCCTGCCCGTACGCGATCGGCACATAGCCAGCGTCCTTCGCTGCTCCGCAGAAGTCGAGCAGCTCGTCGTACGTCGTGGGAACGGTGAGGCCGGCCTTCTCGATGAGCGAGTCGTTCGCGAACAGCGAGTTGAACTCGCCCTCCAGTCCGAGGCCGAAGAGCTTGCCGTCGTAGGTGGACCAGGTCCGGATCTCCTCGTTGATCTTGTCCGTCCAGCCGTACTCCTCGGCGTAGTCGTCGAGCGGGACGATCAAGTCTGACTCCGCCAACTGCCCCGCCTCGCCCAGCCCGGCGTCGAAGTACATGACGTCGGGCCCCGTCCCCGACGCCAGCGCTGTCTTGCCCAGCTGAGCCAGGTCATCGAACCGATACGACTCCGCGTCGATCTTGACGTCGGGATTCGCCTTCTCGAAGTCGGCGTAGATCTGCTTCGCAGCCTCCGACGTGCCCCCGTCAGTGAACTGGTCCCACACCTTGAGGGTGACTTGGCCCCCGCCGCCAGTCGACCCATCGTCCGATCCGCATGCCGTCAAAGCGAGGCTGATCGCAGCCACGGCTGCGGCAAGCGCACTGATTCTCTGAAATCTCATTGGCGGGGCCTCCCAAAGCCATGTCGCCGGTGACGCTTTGTCATCGATGACAAAGCCTGCTTGCCCGCCGAGCGTACGGTCGTCCGGACCGGACTGTCAACGATGACAGAACTGCGAACTTGACGGCGCCCCAGTGAGGCGGCATCGCGATGTACCAGCCGCGTGTCAGCTCCGACAGTCCGCTTTCAGTAGCGGATTCGGGTCAGCTTGGCTCGGTCGATGGAGAACGGCGGTGCGTTGCTGCGGAAGAGGCCGGTGTAGGCCGCGAGCCTGACGCGGGCGCGGTTCGACGGCATGCAGCGTTGTGGCACGGTCACCGAGAGCCGGTGGCGGTCGCGGTCACGGCGTACGACGAGGTCGCACCAGGTGTCACCATTGTCGGTATGGGTCGACGCGTAGGCGCCGCCTCGGGGCTTCTGGGAGAAGCCGACGGACGCGGTCTCGTCGTCGCTTCGGCCACTCATCGTGAAGAAGAACATCTGATCCCACCGCGCCTTGCGCGCAGCGACCCGGCGGATCTTCACGGTGAAGCGGAATCTCTTCTCCGACACCCGGGTGATCGTCGCCTTGCGCAGATCGATGCTCACCTTGTTGCGATGTGAGAGCCCCGACTCGAGGATCCGCACGTCGCCCCGGTCATCCCGCCCGCTGGAGATCACCTCCGCCGCGCTGGCCGGTGCCACCGTGGCCACGGTCATAGCACCGGCAAGGCCGATCGCTGCAGCCCACCTCATCGTTCGCACCCGACACCCCCGTCTGCGGCAAGAATCGTAGAGTCCTCGGCCGCGACCACTGGTGTCAAGGCGTTTCGCCCGCAGCGGGTGAGGGCGACCATCGGGGGACAAGGCACCATGGCAGGCATGGCTCTGCTCACCCCGACCTTGGAGACCGCCCGCCTGCGGCTGCGCCCCTTCACGGACGCAGACGCCGACGTCCTCTTCGCGCTGCACAGCAATGCCTACGTGTTGCGCTACTGGGACTCGCCCCCATGGACCGACCCAGTGCGTGCGATGTCCTTCCTCGCCACGTGTCGCCAGATGGCCGAGGAGGACCGCGGGGTGCGGGTGGCCATCGACCGTCAGTCCGACGGGTCCTTCATCGGCTGGTGCACGGTGAGCCAGTGGAGCAGCGCGTTCCGCAGCGCCTCGCTGGGCTACTGCTTCGACGAAGCGGCATGGGGCCACGGCTACGCGACCGAGGCTGCCGGCTCGTTGCTGCAGTGGGCCTTCGACACCCTAGATCTGAACCGGGTCCAAGCCGAGACCGACACCCGTAACCTCGGGTCAGCACGGGTCTTGGAGAAGCTCGGGTTCCTCCGCGAAGGGACCAAACGGGAGGACTGCATCGTGAACGGTGACGTCTCGGACACCTGGGTCTACGGACTGCTTCGCCGCGAGTGGCAACCGCTGCCCGGACGCTGATCACTCCTCAGGCATCCACCGATACACGAGATGCCCCGTGAAAGACGGGAGCTCCCAGCGACCGTCGGACTGCCTGACCAAGGGCGTCCCGTCGAGCACCTCCTGCCAGGCGCCGGGTGCCCCCTCGGTGAGAGTGACCTCGAGGAGACCCTGCTCGGGGGCCGTGGAGGTGCCCCACTGCACCAGGTGGAGGAATCGTTGCCCGTCATCCCCGAGGTGGATGGCCGCGAGCACGTGGCTGCGGGCATCCTGGTCGACCACCTGCACAACCGACGTGACCTCAGCAGCTGCTAGCGGATCCTCGCCTAGCGGGACTCGCACGACGCAACACCCGGCGGCGGTGAGTGCCACGAGAGTCTCGGCGGGCACCGAGGACGGTTCGGGGACAAGGACGACCGTCCCGCGCGGCGGGGGCAGGTCGGCGGTATCCCACAGCTCGTAGCCGACGCTGTGCCGCACGAGATGGGTCACCAATCGCTCCCAGGCATCGTAGGCGACCCGACTCGCGGGATCCGCCCACGGCACGACCGGCTGCCGCATCGTGCCCACGGTGCTGTGCGCGTCGAGCATGTCCGGGCGGTGGGCGGCGACAGCGACCGTCGTGATCGGCTTCGCCGCCAGGAGGTCCGGGCACACGTGCAGCAGCTCGGTCAATCGGGCCAGCGGGGCGGCGAACGGCGTCCGGTCGCCGTCCCCGGAGATCGGAGCGAGCTCCCAGTTCTCCCGATCGACAAGCATGTAGAAGTTGAATCCCTGATAGCCGAGCGCGATCGCCGCGCCCCACCAGGCGGCCTGCTCGGCAGGTGTCGGATCGGGGTAGTCCACGACCTCCCCGGGCGAACGCCAGATGCCGGCCATCAGCTCTGGCGCCCAGACGAGGGGCTCACCGGCGGCTCGGGCCGAGGCAGCGGTTCGCGCCAGCACACTGACCAGCTCCCACGACATCGGTGGGTCGTAGTAGTGATCGACGCCGACAGCGATGGCCGCCCCCAACCGCTCGCGAACCCGCCGGTGGCGCAGCGGCGCCTCGTGGATCACGTTGGGGATCAGGTTGACGGTGCCTAGCAGGTGTCCCATGCCGGCCTCGTCGTGGATCTCCTGCAACGCGGATAGATGATCCAGCAAGGAGTCCTCGATGAAGGTCAGCCAGTCCCTGACCGCCGCCGGGCTGTTCGGCATGGTGGTGTCGACCGGGCCGACCAGCTCGATGCCGCGACCATCGTCCAGATCCGGTCGAGGTGGCTCTGCGGCACGGAAGTCCGCGGCCGCGCCGGGACCCCAGGCTCGGCGCCAGGCGGAGACATCGCCGTCGTACCGTTCGGCGAGCCAGGTCCGAAACCGGGCGACGGCAAGCGGGTGGTAGTCGGCGAAGTAGAGCGCGTCTTGGAACGCCATGCTCGGCTCGTTGTCCAGCTGTACGGCGACTACCGGACCACCTGGCTGCGCGAAGTCGCCGACCTGATCCCACACCTGTCGTAGCCAAGATCGCGCCGAGGCGAGATAGCCGGCGGCGTGCATCGACGGCACCGGGTGGACGAAGGGGTCGTTGTAGCCCATCGAAGGCCGGCCCCCCGCACCGAGGGCAAGGTCGTCGGTGCGCTCGAGCAACCAGTCCGGATAGCCGCCACCGATCTCCTCTGCGCAGATCCAGGGCCCGGGCTTGAGCTGGACCAGGAGGTCGCGCTCAGCGCAGAGCTGAAGGAAGCGGCGGACGTCGAGTGACGGGTCGTCCGCACCCCAGTGAAACTCTCCTTCGAGCGGCTCGTGGCGCCGCCAGGACAGATAGGTGCTGACCAGGCCGATGCCGAGCTCGGCGACGGCATCCAGCGCGCGCGGCCACACCGACGGAGGTGTGCGCCAGAACTGCACCTCCCCGGAGAGGAAGGGCATCGCTCGCTCGCCGGCCACGAGGCGCCCGTCGGCCAGACGGATCTTCGACGTCGTCATTGCGCTGCTCCCATGATCAGATCGGTCGATGCGGGGTCGGTCAGTCGCTCGAACGCACCCTTGGCTACCTCTGGATCGAGTTGATGTAGGGCGCCGAGGAGCGATCCAACCACCGGCTCCGCCTCGACGACCGTCGGCACAGCCCGCGGCAGGACCTGGCCGGCTCGCGACAACAGTGCGTCCTTCAGGACGGGAAGATCCGAGCCGACCACCCCGCCGCCGAGCGCCAACGGCCAGCGCTCTCCGCCGTCCAATCCGGCCCGCTCGCCCATGGCTCGGGCATAGGCGAGGAGCTGGTCGGCTTGGTCTGCCACCAGCGCCAAGCTGACGGGGTCACGGTCCGCAGCACAGGCGAGCACGCTGCGAGCGGCGGTGGCCGCCCGCCTCCAGGACCGCTGAGCACCGCGATGGGTGAAGTGGTGGAGGAGCTCTTCGACCTCGCCGAATCCGAACCAGTCGAGCAGCGCCTCTCGGAGAGTGGTCGGCTCGCCCATCCCGATCTCGGCGAGATACACGGCCCGCAGCGCCGTCTCGCCGAGCCCGACGGCGCCGAGCGGATGCTGGCACCAGAAGGCCATGAAGGCGGTCCCGCCGGAGGAGCCTCGCGCGGCGATGGCCGGGCCGGTGCCGACATTGATCGCCGCGCCGACCCCAGACGGTTCCGCGCACCACAGCAGCGCGAAGCCGTCGTTCACGATCTGCAGGTCCGCGCGCGGCAGGTGCGGAGCCAAGGTGTTCGCCCAGAAGGTAGCGTCCTCAGGCCAGTCGACACCGGCCATGCAGAGAGTCGCGGCAGCGACCTGGTCTGCGCGGAGGCCGGCCGAGCCAAGGGCTTGGCCGACTGCCTGGACGACGGAGGTGACCGCGGCCTCCTCAGTCTCTGCCCCGTAGACGTCACCGCCACCGCTGCGCGCCGATCCGAGCACGTTCCCCTCTCGGTCTGCCACCAAGGCCACGGTCTTGCTGTTGCCGGCGTCGACACCGAGAACAAATGCCTGGCTCACGGCAGCAGCCGCTCGGGAAGGTGGGCGGCGTGGGCCCGCGCCATCTCGGCATAGAGCTCCTCTGCAACGCGGAGGGTCGGCACCAGCGGGTGGGCGGCCAGGGCCCGGATGCCGTCCTCGGCTGTGCCGTCCCAGGCAGCGATCGCCGCCAGTCGCTGGTGCTCCGCAAGCTGTTGGGTCAGCCCACGCACCGATCGGGGCAACGGCAGCTGCTCTTCGATGTGGTAGCCGTCCGCGTCGACGTTCGCCCACACCTCGACCACGGTGCTCTCGTCGAATCCCGGCAGCGCACCATCGACGTTGGGCACGTTGACCGGCAGTCGGGCACCGGTGTCGTTGAAGCGAGCACTCATCACGTCGATGGCGAGCTCGAGCTCGTGGATGCCGCCGCGCGAGCGTGCCGGGTCTAGTTGCGGGCTCTCCGCGGCGAGCTGCTCCTCGTAGTGCTGCCAGTACGTCGGCACGTCAGCCAGGATGTCCTCAGCGCGGGTCGTCGGGCTGCCGGCCTGCTCCCGGAGCACCTCTTCTCGGTAGTAGTAGTGGTGGAAGTAGTCAGATGGGATCGAGCGCATCCGGGTGGCGATGTGGAGGTGGCGGCGCTCGATCGGCGTCAGGGTCGGGTCGTCTCGGCGAGCTGCCCAGGCCTCGTCCAACAGCGGCATCAGGTCCTCGCCGTCGTAGAGGTGACGGGTGCTCCAGCAGTTGTGGTTCACGCCCGCCATGGTGACCTCGGCACGGCTCGGGTCGAGCCCTGCAGCGCGTAGCACCGTTCGAGGGAAGGTGATCGGGCCCTCGCACATGGAGACGATCGGCCGATCGGTGTGATCGGTCACGGCCTGGGCGACGATGTTCACCGGGTTCGTGTAGTTGAAGATCTCTGCACCCGGGGCGACGACGTCGAGGTCGTCGACCACGTCGCGCAGCACGGCCACCGAGCGCAGAGCCATGAAGAGGCCACCGGCGCCTTGAGTCTCTTGCCCGATCACGCCGTGCTTGAGGGGGACCCGCTCGTCGACCACCCGGGCCGCGAAGCCGCCCGGCCTGAAGCTGGACAGCACGGCATCGACGTCCTCGAGGCCCGCACGCCTGTCCATGGTGGCAGTCACGGTGAGGTCGGCGCCGGCCACCTGCGCCATGCGCTGGGCGAGGCGACGCACCAGCTCGAGGTGGTCGGCGTCCAGATCGATCAGCACGATCTCGGACCCGGCGAACTCCTGCGCGTGCCAGACCAGCGAGGCCATCGTGCCGGGCGCCCTGGTGGATCCGCCGCCGAGATAGGCCATCTTGATGCGTGCCATGGTGAGCTCCTTGCCTCGAGGGTGACTGGGTGACTGTGGTCAGCGGCCGTGCGGCAAGTGCATCGCCGCGGCTTGGTCGATGACGAGGGATGGATCGCGGCACTCGACGACAACGGTCGACGGCCAGCCAGGGTCGTAGTGCGGGGCGTAGGCGATCCGCGTCACGGCGCTGGCCTTCTCGGATCCATGGGCCACCAGAACAGCACGACGGCTGTGGGTGAGGATCGTGTTGATCCCGACGGTGACGCCGTGCGTGGGGACGTTGTCCGGACGTTCGAACGTCGGGAAGGTCGCTACGTTGTCCATGCGCGTGGACTCGGAGAGCTCGACGACCCTGGTCCGACTGTCTCGGGGGGAGCCTTGTGGGTTGAAGGCGACGTGGCCATCTCGGGCTCCGGTGGCGAGCAGGAAGAGATCGATGCCTCCGAGCTCGCCGAGGGTGTCCTCGAACGCCGCGGGATCCGCGGGGTCAGGGCACCACAGCTGCTCCTCTGTCATTGAGCGCTCTGGTCCGGCCGCTTCGTTCAACGAGCCGAGGATGGTGCGCAGGCCGAAGCCGCGGCAGCTGTGCGGAAGGGACGGATCCACCGCGTGGAAGCCGCCCGCGCTCCCAGCGACGACGTACTCGTCCATCATCACGATCTGGAGCTCACGGAGATCCAGGCCCCGCGTGCCGACCTCACGAGCCAGGTGGGCAATGACGGGCACGGGGCTGCGACCGCTGGGACAGCCCAGCACGAAAGGAGACCTGCGTCGATTGCTCTCCTCCAGAGCTCTTGCGATCGAGGCGGCGACATGTCGACCGACCTCATCGGGAGTCGGCAGGATCAGCGGTGTCAGTTGTCCATGACCGGCGTTGGCGGTGCTGAATGTGGTTGTCATGTGTCTTTCAGAGCTCCTGAGACGACGCCTTGGATGAAGCGACGTTGGAAGAACAGGTAGAGCACCACCACGGGGGTGGAGACGATCAGCGAGGCCGCGGCTAGCAGGTTCACCGAGGTGGTGTGGAGGCTCTGGAAGCTGCCGAGCGCGACGGTGGCGGTGACCCGGTCTGGGGAGGAGAGGAAGACCAGGGACAAGAAGTAGTCGTTCCAAGTCCACATGAAGTTCAGCAGGCACAAGGTGAGGACACCGGGCTTCGCGATGGGGTAGAGCACGTGCCAGAGCACCTGCCAGGAGTTGCCTCCATCGATGCGCGCGGCATCCACCAATGCCTCCGGCACCGCGCGGAAGACCGCCCTCATCCAGAATGTGCCGAACGGGACCGAGGTGCCGACGTGGATGAGGATCATGCCGAACCAGTTGTCGGTCAGTCCGATGGTGTGCAGTTGGTAGTAGAGCGGCACGATGATCGCTTCGAGGGACACCATCAGGCCGAGCAACACGACCGGGAACAGCACCCGGTCACCAGCCACGCCGAGGACACCGAAGCCATAGCCGGACAGGATGGCAAGCAGAGCCTGGATGACGACGGCTCCGACGGTGATGACGGCGGACGCGGTCAGGGTGTGGTTGAGGTTGGCCTGTCTCCACGCGGTCGGGAAGTTCGTGAAGCTCAGGTGTGACAGATCGAGGAGGCCGGACCGCTCGGGGCTGAGTGCAGTGAGCACGAACCAGACGACGGGCACCAGCACCACGAAGGCCCCGAACACCAAGAACGCGTAGTTGGCGATGGTCTCGACACGGGAGGTCCTCATCGCTGCTCCGCCATCCGCGCCAGCCCGAGCGCCACGAGAAGACAGAAGACCGCGGTCACGATGCCGATGGCCGAGGCCTGTCCCAACTGCGGATCCTGGAAGGCGTAGCGATACAGCATCAACGCGGGGGTGGTGGTGCTCGATCCGGGGCCGCCCCTGGTGGTGTTCCAGACCAGGTCAAAGGTGCGCAGTGCGCCCGTCATCGTGAGAGTCAGGGCGACGATCAGGTGCCCGCGGAGCCCGGGGAGCGTGACCGCACGGAACTCACGCACGGGGCCGGCCCCGTCGAGGCGAGCCGCCTCATAGCGGTCTCGGGGAATGGTGCCGATGCCGGCGAGGAACACCACCATGCAGAAGCCGAAGTTGGTCCAGCTGCCGATGAGACCGAGAGTCGGCAGAGCCCAGGTGAAGTCGCCCAACCAATTGTGCGCCAAGGAATCGAGATGCACCGCTCGCAAGGTCGAGTTGAGTGGGCCGTCCGGGCCGAGCACTCGGCCCCACACGATGGCGACCACGATCGAGGTGAGCACCTGGGGAAGGAAGAGGACGACACGGAAGACGCCGTCGCCGCGGACTCTCTGCCCACCAAGCAAGGCGGCGGTGAACATGCCCAGCGCACAGGGCAGCAGGGAGAAGAAGACGACCAGCACCAAGACGTGGACCAGGGAGTCCCGCAGGAGGGGGTCGGTGAAGAAGTTGACATAGTTCCCCAGCCCGACGAACGTCGGCTCGGTGACTCCGTCCCACTGGTAGAGCGAGTAGACCAGCGACTGACCCACCGGGGCGAGCACGATCGCCCCGAAGAGCGCGAGGGCCGGAGCGGCGTACAACAGCCCCAGCCAGCGCCGACGTGCCCGCGGGCTGCGCCACCAGCGGTCCCACCGGCCATCCCGCTGTCGCAGACCAGCCTCGGGTGCACGGGCAGGGGCCCGTGCACCCGAGGGGGCTTGCTGCACCGTCAACCGGCGTTCTTCGCGATGAATGCGTCGAAGTCCTTCTGAGCTGCCTCCACTAGATCGTCAGGAGTGGCCTTGCCCGCGAGCACCAGTTGCATCTGGCTGGCGGTGGTGTCCAACATGGTGGGCGTGGTCCAGTCGAAGTAGGGCACATAGCCGTTGTCGGCCTCGGTCTGCTGGGCTGCGGTGGCTTCCTGGACGATCAGCGGGTCGTCCTGGGGAATCGTGACATCTCGCAGCAGCGGCATGTAGCCATGATCCGCCGTGATCTGCGCCGCCTGCTGACTCATCAAGAAGTCCAACAGCAGCGCTGCTGCGTCCTTGTGCTCGGAGCGGATGCCGATCGCCAGGTTGTGCGCCGGGGCACCGGTCGCCACCATCGTCTCGTTGTCGGCCGCCTGCGGGAGCTGGAGATAGCCGAAGTCCTGCCGGTTCTTCTGGTCCGTTGGCACCAATCCGGAGTAGTAGAAGGCGAAGACCGCGTCGCCGGCCAAGAACTTGGCATTGGCGTCGGCGCTAGCCAGCCCCTGGTAGTTGTCCATCAGCCAGCCCTTCTTCTCCCAGTCCTGGAAGCGTGCTGCGGCCTCGCCTAGCCCGGTCTTGGACAGGTCGGAGTCTGGCGCCCCGTAGACGGTGTCGGAGATGACCTCGGTGTCGCCGAGGACGTTCGCCAACGCGAACAGGGGTGCGATGGGCTTGTCGGTCTCGCCGTAGGCGATCGGCGTGATCCCCGCTTCGTGCGCCGCTGCGCAGACCTTCTCGAAATCGTCCAGCGTCGTCGGAGGCTCGAGACCGAGCTTCTCGATCAGGGCCTTGTTGTAGTAGATGCCGATGTTCTGAACCCGAGCCGAGGGTGCGGCCCACATCGAACCCTCCCCCATCGTCTTGCCGTCCGTGGTGAACTCCAGCTGCCGCATGATCGTGCTGGGGATGAAGTCACGCCAACCGTAGGCCTCGGCGTAGGGGTCGAGGTTGACGATCAGACCACCTTGCGCAAGCCGTCCCATCGACTGCCACCCGTTGTTGACCGTGACCACATCGGGAGCACCGTCCTCGTCCAGGCGCAGCGTCAGGGTGTCCATGATGGCGGACCAGTCCTTGACGGTGCGCTTGACGGTGATGTCGGGATACTTCTCCTCGAAGGCCTTGATGGAGTCCTCCATCCACTGACCCTCGGCGCCCTGCCAGAAGTCGACCTCGGTCAGCGTGACCTTGCCGATCTTGGCCGGATCGGTGACCACCGGGCTGCCGCTCTTCCCGGTGTCCACGTCGTGCTTGGCGCTCGGAGCGCAGGCTGCCACCATGACCATGGCCAGGATCCCCAGGCCCATCCCCAACAGGGGTTGCCGTGTCCGCATCGAAGTCCTCCGCGTCGTTACGACGGCCACTGAGGCAGCCGTCCCTTCTCAAAGCGATCTACGTCGAACCGTACGCAGATTAGACCAGATAGTCCAGTCTCTCAGAATTTCAGACCAGTTCTAGACCACGTGTTAGGGTGCCGTCCATGTCGGACCTCGCCGCCTCGGAGCAGGCCTACTCCCGACTCGCGGAGTCGATCCGCCGCGGGGTCTACCAGCCTGGCCGACGGCTGCCGGGCGAGCGCGCGCTCGCCGAGGAGCTCCAGGTCTCCCGAGTCACGATCCGCAAGGCGCTGGGCAGGCTGCAGGCCGAGGGCACCGTGGTGGCGTCCGCGCAACAGGGCTGGTTCGTCCGATCTCCCACTGCCAGTCAGCCACCGACCGTGCTACAGACCTTCACCGAGATGGCCCGCGCGCGGGGCCTTCACGCCACGTCGCGGATCCTCGAGTCGACCATCCGCCCGGCTGCGCTCGAGGAGGCGACCCGACTCCATATCGCACCGGCAGCCGATGTCCTCTACCTCGAGCGCCTCCGTGGCATGGGCGGCCGGCCCTTGTGCCTGGATCGGTCGACGATGCCGCTGGCCATGGTCGAGCCCTTGGCCCAGACCGACCTGACCGACCGCTCGCTCTACGAGACGTTGGAGACGCTATGCGGCATCGAGGTCTTCCGCAGCTCCTACTCGGTGCTGGCCGAAGCCGCCGACGAACGGCTCGCCGAGCTGCTCGAGATTCCGCTCGGCAGCCCGGTGCTCGTCGGCAGCGAGATCTCCTACACGCGCGACGACACTCCGATCAACCTGGGCTGCGCCATGCACCGGGGGGACGCCTATCGGTTCGAGGCGGACCTGTTCCGACCGCAGGCATGAGGCCACCACCACCCGGACGAACGATCAGGTGAGTCGATGCTCGGCGAGCCACACCGACCGGCGGCGCGGAGACGCCCGCGAGAGCCAAGCATCCTGGACGACCTCGGCCAGCTCGTCATAGCTGATCTCGCCTACCCGGCTGCCGCGCAGCAACACCGAGAGGTGGCCGTCGAAGTGCGGGGTGGTGAAGAACGGTGAGGAGTCGTCCTGCACCATGGCGAGCTTGTCTCCCTCGTCGGGCACCCAGAAGACGATGACGTCGTCGTACCTCTCCCCGGTCACTGGGTCGAAGGCGTCCGGCCGCGGATTCCGGAAGAAGACGAACGACTTCCCGCCGACCTGATACACCGGGCGATGCTCCGTCCCGGGATAGACCGTCACGTGCGGCATCGCGAGCGCGAGCTCATGCACGTCCTCCAGCCGCGCCCGTCGGCCTCCTCGTCGCGCCATCAGTCCAGGCTAGGCCGGCTGGGTCGCTCGATCGAGGCACGCCGCTGGGGAGCCGGAGCCAGCCTTCGTCGCCCTCGGCTCCGCCGTACGCGCCCACGTCGCCCTCACTCTCTCCACCGCCCGCCTGCTGAAGGGCGATTGAGGCGGGCTCGTCCTGCCAACCGTCTGATTCGACCCCTGCTAGTTGACTGATTCAGCGCCTGCTAATTGACCGATTCAGCGGCTGCTACCTGTATGATTCATCCGTGGACTACCTCCGCCGGACCATCGACGCCGAGCTCGATGAACTGTTCCCGCATGTGCCTGCCATCGCCATTGATGGACCCAAGGCCGCGGGCAAGACAACGACTGCCAAACAGCACGCCCGCGCTGTGCTGCGCCTGGACTCGCGTGCGAGCCGCGAAGCCGTCGAGGCCGATCCTGAATGGATCCGCACCCGCGCTCAGCCCCTGTTGCTCGATGAGTGGCAGAAGGTCCCCGACGTGTGGGACGTCGTACGCCGAGTCGCCGACGAGGAGCCTC
This sequence comes from Nocardioidaceae bacterium, assembly GCA_039811985.1. Lineage (GTDB taxonomy): Bacteria > Actinomycetota > Actinomycetes > Propionibacteriales > Nocardioidaceae > Nocardioides. The sequence goes on from JBDHZT010000011.1 coordinate 39,835, forward strand.
ACGGAGGTCAGTTCCTCCTAGTCGGTTCCGCCACAGCGCCTGCCGGTGCCACTGCCCACTCCGGCGCTGGTCGCATCGGTCGGCTCCGCATGCGGCCCATGACGCTATCTGAGCGGCGGATCGTCGAGCCCACGGTGAGCCTCCAAGCACTTCTCACCGGACAACAGCCGCCGATCGACGGGTCCTGCGACCTTCGCCTAGCTGACTACGCAGCAGAGATCGTCAACTCGGGGTTCCCCGGGCTACGCGGTCTTACCTCGCGTGCTCTGCGGTTCCAGCTCGACTCCTACCTACGAAACGCCGTCGATCGCGACGTTCCTGAGCAAGGGCTGGCAGTTCGCAAGCCCGAGTCCATGCTTGCCTGGCTGCGTGCCTACGCCGCCGCCACGGCCACCACCGCCAGCTACACACGCATCCTCGACGCGGCGACACCGGGCCAGGCCGACAAGCCAAGCCGAAGCACGAGCGTGGCCTACCGCGATGTGCTCGCCCAGCTGTGGCTACTTGACCCGATTCCCGCCTGGGCACCTCGTGGGCACCCCCTGACCAGACTCGGGCAGGCGCCGAAGCACCACCTGGCCGATCCGGCCTTGGCCGCCCGACTCCTGGGCCTCAACGAGAGTGCGCTGCTCGACGGAGACGGCCAGCCCATCGGCCCGCAGGCGGGAACAATGCTCGGCCATCTCTTCGAGTCTCTTGTCGCTCTGTGCGTTCGGGTGCCCGCACAAGCCGCAGCCGCCACTGTCGGACACCTCCGCACCCGCAACGGAGACCACGAGATCGACCTGATCCTCACCCGAGACGACGGCCGAGTACTCGCCATCGAGACGAAGCTCAGCACGACCGTCGAAGACCGCGACACCACCCATCTACATTGGCTCGCCGGCCAGCTCGACCGGGGCCTTCTCGACGCCGTCATCATCAACACCGGGCCCCACGCCTACCGTCGCGCCGACAGCATTGCCGTCATCCCACTCGGGCTCCTCGCCCCCTGACCACACCGCGGGCGTGCCGCTACTGCTCGAGCTCTCACGAGTGGGCTGCACACCTCGCCCAGTAGGTATCGAGGTAGCCAGCCGCCGTGATCGATGCTATCCAGCCTTCGTCACCCTCGGCCCCGCCGCGTCGACTTGACCAGCTCATCGCCTGGGCGGTGCTGAAGTAGCGCGACCTCGTTGGCACGGGCATCGCGGCCTCCTGTGCCGCTCACTGTGCGCCGAGCGACCGCCAGTATGCGTTGAGAGCGCCATTGGTCTTGACGAACCAGATGATCAGCCCGAGGCCGAAGAACCAGGCCAGCAGCAGCGCCCACAAGCCGGTCATCGCACTCACCGGAGCCGCCTGGCCCCGCCGCTCGTAGAGACCGCCGACCTCGCTCGAGCTCAGGAACGGCATCACGATCGCCACGAAGATCGCCAAGACCAGCGCGATTCCCCCGCCGATCCCGACCCCGCTGTGGCGCTTCATCTCCTCGTGGGTCTTGAAGTACCAGACCCAGGTGTAGATACCCAACGTGACAATCGTGAGCAGGATGCACATGCCTGTGCTCCGCACTTTCCCCAGCGGGGCCGCCATCGCCGGCATGCCCGCGTAGGCGGGGCTCAATCCCGCCGAGGGCCAAGGCGGGCCAAGGGCAGACGCATTCTGCTCCCCGAGTGCCGCAGGGTCTGGACCATTGATCTCCGACATAGTTTCCTTCGAGTCGACGTTGAAGCCGTGCCATGCGTGCCGCAGCCTAGGTCATCGCGACTCAACATCCCTGCAGATCACCTGCTCCAGCGGGACACATCACTCACCTTCGTCAGCGCTACCAAGGCGTCCGCACAAGTCCGCTGCTAGATCCCGGTTCCGCGTCCCGCTGGCTCGACTCGTCGAAGTTGGTCGGCTGGGAACACTTCCGCACCACGGCATCCCATGGTGTCCGTATTGTGCTAGGCGTGAATCAGTACCCGTATCACCGTCGGGTTGAGATGGCTCAAGTCATCCTGGCCGCCGTGGAGGAACGCGTTGAGTTGGGTGCGGCCGGGAGACACATAGACGGACTTCGCGGCGCGGCGGAGTGGGCGGGTGGGGTCCTGACCGACGTCTTGGAGGATGCGCTCTTCTGGACGGTTGGGTCTGCCCTCGACTACCGCGGTCCCGAGAAGATCCGCAGCGACGCTGCAGCGGCTGAGGCGATCTACTCCGGCGCCGGCGCCTTGCTCTTGTTGGAGGCTGCGGACTGGGCGGAAGCAGGGGGCGATCTGCCCTTGATCAGCGCGCTGGGCGTCGAGACTCCCGAGCAGGTGGCTACCGGCGTCGGCTTCCGCCGATGGGTCGATCGATGCCGACCCGGAGAGGAACCTGACCTCGAGGACCTCGCCGAAGCCGCGGTCATTGCTCTGGCACAGGTCTTGCCGGGCTTTGCTCGCGCAACCACAGAGGAGGTGACACGTGCATGGCTCGACCCGCACCCCGGCGAGCGCAAGGCACCAGGTGGTGCCGAGGTTGGCTGGCTTGCGATTGCTCAACGTTTGATGACAGCTATCGACGCTGGTTTCGGTCTCCGCAAACCAGCGCCAACCGCAGATGACTTCCGCAGGCGCGCCACCGCCCTGCTCGCCGAGTGTCATCGTGAGGCCCTTTTGGAAGTCGTCCAAGACGCCCTCTTCGGCATTGCACAGTGGGTCGAGCTCGACATCGAGGACGAGGCCGGCATCGCCGCGACGATGGACTCCGTCTACCCGCGGGCCGGCAGCCTATGGAAGGCGGTCGAGACAGACCTGGCGTTCGTCGGCGGTTGGTATTCCGATCTTTCGATGGGCTACCAGCCGGAGCCGCTAAGCGCGGTGAGGCAGGCTCCGGCAATCGGACGATGGCTTGGCGAGAGTCGCTGGAGCAACGGCGGCGCCATCGACTACGTCGCAGCAGCGCTCTCGATCTGCACCCATGACGCGGTCGGTTCGGCGTTCGATCGGACCAACGACGAGACCATCGAGCTGTGGGCATGCGGTTCCCTCGCCAGCGCGCTCCACCGCCCACACCCTCGTCATTGGCCACCGCGCGGGCCGAATTGACGGCCTCGACCAACGATCGACACTGGACGTTCCTGGCGGCAGCTCTCCAGTTCCATCCCTTCCCGACGCGAGCGCCCGTTGCTGTCACCCGACGCCCTTGCGAGACTCAGTGCCGTGCGATACATCCTGCTGACGTGGAACCCCGGCCCATACAACGACGGGGAGTGGTCGCCACGACAATGGCAGAGACGGATGGCCGAGGCTAAGACCAGGGCGCCGCAGGATTTTCGCTGGAGTGTTGGCCGTCGCGTTCAAGGCATCGACCGAGGTGACCGGTTCTACCTACTTCGGCAAGGGGTCCATGGGCGCGGCATCGTCGCCGTGGGAGAGATCACCTCACCCCCCTACACCGAGGCTAGTTTCCGCGATCCGAAGCAGACCGCGCAGTACGTCAGCGTGGCATGGCGCGAATGCCGCGCGCTCGAGAATCGCATCGACATCGAGACTCTGAAGAGCGCGATCCCGGAGTTCAATTGGGACAGCGTTTACGCGTCGGGCCGCGACGCCACAGCGGTCGGGCCGAAGATCGATGCGCTCTGGGGCGGGAGTGCCGAACTCGGTGAAACTCCATCTGCCGCCGAAACCCGAGGAAGAACTCTCCGAAGACCTTCGAGGTGGCGGGTTCGGAAACGCTGCGGAGAACCGACAGGTCGAGCACGCGGCTATTCAGGTCGTGACGGATGCCTACGGGGCCGAGGGCTGGACCGTGAGCAGTGTCGAGTCCGACAAGTACGGGTGGGACCTCACGGCCAAACGTGGCCGAACGGTGGAACACATCGAGGTCAAGGGCATCCGCGGCCCGAAGATCGAGTTCTTCTTGACCGCCAACGAGCACAGACGCTCCGAAACAGACACGCGCTGGAAGCTCGTCGCGATAACGAACGCCCTCTCGCCACGGCCGAACTGGTATGAACTGACGGGGAAGCTGACCCGCGACAACGCCATGCCAGTCATCTACCGGATCAAAGTCACTGAAGGCGAGTTTGAGTAGGCGTGCCTCCCCAGTTGCCGCCGGTGAACCTCCTGTCGACTTGAACCGACCCAAAGCGTCTGCGCTAGAAGGCACCCTCGGTAGCGTGCACCGCAGGCCCATCAGACTCGAGAACGTCGGTATCGCGGTCCGCGACCTCGAAGCGACGATCGCCTTCTTCACCGACCTCGGGCTCACCGTGCTCGGCCGTGCCACGGTCAGTGGTGAGTGGGCCGACACCGCGGTCGGCCTCGATGGCAACCACGCCAAGATCGCCATGCTCCAGACGCCAGACGGCAACGGCCGCCTCGAGTTGTTCGAGTACATCCACCCTGACGCGATCGAGACCGAGCCCACCCTCCCCCACGAGATCGGCATGCACCGGGTGGCTTTCGCTGTCGATGACATCGACGAGGCTCTCGAGATCGCCGCCCGCCATGGCTGTCACCCGCTGCGCGGCGTGGCGGACTACGAGGGCGTGTACAAGCTCACCTATCTCCGCGGCCCCAGCGGCATCCTGGTGATGTTCGCCGAGGAGTTGAAGACGAGCTGACCGGCGGAAACCCAGCTAACGCTCAGGCCTGAAGCGACAGGTTGTTGCCGTCAGGGTCGTGGAACCAAGCAATCCGCGCACCGCTGGGCGCGGTCCAAATCCCACGGTCGTCCTGCTCCATGCCGTCGTATCGGTTGAAGGCGACGCCGTTCGCAACAAGGCGGTCGATCTCCTCCTCGAGGTCCGCGACCGACCAGCCGAGCACCGTGTACGGCGCCGCGACGACCTGCTCGACCACCGTGATGCGGAGCTGGGTAGCCGCGGTCTCATGCACCAGCGCGAAGGGACGCGCATCCTGCAATGCCAGGCCGAGCACCTCTCCATAGAACCGCTGCGCGGCGTCGAGGTCACTCACGCCCACGAATCCGACCTGCTTGGCGTCCTCGAGCATCGTCTCCACCGTTCCTCACACCATCAGAACTCCGCCATGGCCGCGTCTCAGCGACGGCGATACGTCGACCACAACCCCTTCCCACAGTGCCACGGACCGAGCGCTCCCGCATCAGCCTTGCGGCACGCACTGCTCCGCGCGCAGATGGCCGACCAGGGCGACCCGCGGTCGGCGAACCGCTCAGTCGGGCACACTGGGCCCGTGGTAAAGCAGGAGATCACGGTTGACCTGCCTGCCACGCGCCGCAGGATCGCTCGCCTTCAGCGGTACGTGAAGCAGACCCTTCTCGATGACGGTGAGTTCTTGTGTCCCCACTGGGCTGCTTGCCGAGGATCATCGAAGGAGCCCTATCAGTTCCGCGAAGGCACCATGAGTCATGTCGGCCGTCGCTTCAACCTCGCGGTCAACGGCAAGCCGCTTCGCGTGATGGTGGTCGGGCAGGAGTCCGAGCTGCCCAAGGATTCCGCTTCCGCCTGGGGCAGCCGAGTTTCGATGGAGTCGCGCCATCAGCAGATCCACGATGGCTCTGGGCTGGAGAAGCGGTACTACGCAAGCGAGGGCCGACCAGGCCGCAATCCCCACATGCGCGGCACCACCTCGGTGCTGCGGCTGATCTTCGGCGCCGAGGCGGGCGAAGACTACGACGGCGAGTTCGTCCGTCCGGCCAACGGCCGGCCTTTTCCACTGCTTCGACGGCTTCGCCCTCGTCAACCGACTCCTGTGCTCAACGGGGCCGGTAGGGACGAGCAAAGGCGCGCCGACCTCGATGATGTTCAAGAACTGCGGCGTTCACTTCGCGGCCACCGTTGACATCCTTCAGCCAACGATCGTGATCGTGCAGGGCACCCTAGTGAAGCGCTGGGTGACCCCGATCCTCACGCCCGAACGCGAGCATGGCGACCACCTCTACGAGGCACGGTTCGGCGAACAGCGCATGATGGTGTGCACGTTCTCCCACCCCCCATCTCACGGCGATCTCCGCTGGGGTGACAACCCAGGCTCGGCGTACATGCGAGAGGTGGTCGTCCAAACGTTCACACGGCGCTCAAACGCTCATGAACGAGCCAGAAGCGGCCAACCGACGTCAGCTCACGCTCCCAGAGTCCTCCGATACCCCGAACCACGCACGCACTCGCCGGATTTCGGTTGGTAACAGATCAACGTCGGCAGCTGCCACCCGGTTGACCAGATTGTCAACGAACGCCGCAGCAATCTCATCCGACGTCGGAGCGGGTTCGCCGTGCAGAGGGCTTCCCCCGAAGGCAGCACCGCGTACGACGAGACCGACGGCAGCTCTGTTCACCCGAACCCCGCCCTCGGTCAGCCGATCACGTGACCACCGAGTCGATTCACTCAGATTGAACTCGTTGGCAACAGCGTATTCAGCGAGGGAGTCACAGATTCTCCGCCAGCTGGATGACGGGAGCTTGGGCAGTTTCAAGGCTTGTGTCACGCGCTCCACGGGCTCCGGGAGTTGGAGAATCACCTGATCAGCACCCAGTTGGACCCTTGACTGTGATGGATTGGGATGTCTCGTGCTGTCCCAGAGGAACTGGTCCACGATCTTCATGCTGGGGAGTTCGAGCGACTTGATAGCCCGGGCGAATCCGTTGTGGCCGAACCACCGTGTCGAGGATGCGACAGGCCCAAGTTCTCGACGCACTTCATGCGCCAGCGTCGCCAGGTTAAGTGGCTCGGTTGCCGTCGAGTACCGCTCAACGACGAGTTGACGGAACTTGACCCTTGCCTGCTCCTCGGTGAGTTCGATGTCTGGGTTGGAGGAGTCACTCTCGACTTCGAAGTCACCGTCCTCCGACTGCTCAAGGACGGCATCGATCTCATCCACGCGAGTGTCGAGCAACTCAAGGAGTTCATCTCCGCCGATGAGGTGGTCCGCAACTGCACCGAGGACTACCGCCGAATCGGATGGTGAGAGAAGCGTTGTCCGCCTGTCGTCCGCGCGAAGCCTTACGAGCAGGGGCGTCATGTCGGAATCCCCTGATGCGATAACGAACTCGTCGTAGTGTGCCTCGGCCCGCAGAGCATCCACGGCGTCGACAACCAATCGGATGTCTGCACCATTCTTCGTGTGTGACAGCCGGGGACAGTCGACGACTTCGAACCCTGCGTCGGTGAAGCGTGGCCGGAAGCTTGAGAAGTAGAGGCGGCTTCCGTCGCTTCGCGGATGCGGAATCGAACCGGACGGGTTCATGTAGCTCCTGAGCACTAGCCAGCGCCGCGGCGAATCGTGTCGCGATCCCTGCGCCAGCCGCTTGATCCAGAGCTCGGGCTTCTCGGCGAAGAGCATGGCCAACTCTGGGTCCAGCTTGATGAGACTGCTGAACACATTGTCGAAGTCGAGGTAGAGCGCGCTGCGCACCGGTTCCATTCGAAGAACGTAGTCTCGTTCAATCAGGCGCGAATCGAAATTGGTCAGACTCGCAGCCAGCGCTGCCTCAGTTGAGCACGATACTCATCTCCGGCGGAGTGGTGATGGAGTTGTGGACGGTGCAGTGACTGGCCACGGCGAGGAGACCGTCGCGGCGGGCGGACGGCAGCTCGGCTGGGACGTCGATACGCATCGTCACCGCGTCGACGCGGGCCGGCTTGGCGGCCATGGTGAACTCGGCGGCGACGGTGAGCCCGGTGGCGTCGTACTTGTGTCGCCGAAGGTAGCGACGGGCGTAGAACGCAACACAGGAGACCAGCCCGGCGACGAACAGCTCGGTCGGGGTCGGGCCGAGGTCGTCGCCGCCGACGTCCTCGGGTTGGTCGACCGCGATCAGGTGGTCGCGCACGGCGATCTCGAACTGGTCGCCGTGGCGGTAGGTGACCAACACCGATTCAGCGTCCGCTGCAGGGGCGGCAGGAGCAGCTGGCCGGCGCAGCCACCGCAGGTGCTCCTTCTCGCCCAGCAGCTCCAGCCGCTTCCACAAGACACTGGTGGGCACCGCCTGGCTCGCGTGCGCGAGGCTCGCCAGTCGCTGCCGCTCCCGGTCAACGGCCACCACCAGGTCGATCTCACCATCCGCAGAGCCGGCGAAGCTGGTGTAGAGGTCCGCGTTGAGCGCCTCGGCGACCCGCTTCGGAATCGTCCAGGCGAGGACCGGCAGGTCGAGCCGCTCGGCAACGTGTACGGCGGCAGCCGTGGCCGCCGCGTGGTCCGCATGCCCGGTCACGCCCGAGACGTCGAAGACGAGCAGCCCGTCAGGGCGCACCTCGGTGGCCACGGCCAGGACGTCCTCGAACACGGCTGCGTCCTGCGCGAGCGACCCGTCGGCGTGGTTGCGCAGGATCGTGCGTTGCACGCCGAGGGCGCGGGCCGCCGCCTCCAGCTCGGTCGCCCGCAGCCGAGCGAGGCTCTCGATCTCGGCCGGCACCAGGCTCGACGCCTCACCGTGGGTCAGGCAGAGCACGGTCACCTCCGTCCCGGCTCCGACGAACGCGTCCAGGACCGCGCCCAATCCGAATGACTCGTCGTCGGGGTGGGCAACCACTGCCAGCAGGCTCTTCCAGGCGGGCAACATGGCATCATGATACCCCCTAGGGTATTTTAGGCAACTACTGAGCGACAACTATAGTTGACTCAAACCAACAATAGTTGGATCATGTCGCCATGAACCTATCGTTTCCTCTGACGACCGTCGCGCCCACTCTGGACGCCGGGGTACTGCAGGTGCTGGCGGCTACGACCGCGGAATGCACCGCGGCCGAGATTCATAGACGTCTCGGCCGAGGCAGCGATGAGGGAGTCCGGAAGGTGTTGGCGCGCCTCGTCAGACAGGGAGTGGTGCTCGTCGAGACCCCTGCTCGATACCCCCTGTACCGGCTGAACCGCGAACACGTCGCCACGGCCCACATCGAGGCACTGACAAGGGTCAGGGATGAGATTGTCGAGAAGATTCGACAGGAGGTTGCCGGCTGGCGCGTTGCGCCGACTCACGCCGGATTGTTCGGCTCCTTCGCCCGGGGCACTGCGGATTCAGACAGCGATATCGACGTTCTGATCGTTCGACCCGAAGCCATGGTTGAGTCCGAAGAGGAGACGTGGCTGAAGCAGCTCGACGGCCTAGACCGCGGCATCCGGATGTGGACCGGAAACGCCGCCCAGATCATCGACACCACCCCAGCCACGTTGGGTCAGATGGCTCGCGACGGGGATCCTCTGGTCGACTCGTGGCGTGCTGAGGACGTTCCGCTGTACGGCGATCGTCTCCTCGACCTGCTTCGGAGGTCGCGATGACTCCCCGCCACTCCGGTCGCGTGGTCACCTGCACGCCCGCCGACTGCCCTGCTGGCCGAGGCAGATACCCGCTGACGTCCGGCCTTAGCGCCAGGGCTTGGTTCCGGCCTCGATGTGCTCCGCGATGCTCGGCACGTCATCGAGCTCCCCTGCCGCGATGTCCATGACGAGCGTGTAGACCTCGTCATTGCTGAGGGTGAGGCGACGCCCGTTGATTCCGAGGAACGCGATCGTGGCCGCAAGGGCGAGCCGCTTGTTGCCGTCGACGAGTGCATGGTTGCGAGCAAGAGAGTGCAGCAGCGCTGCGGCCTTCTGTTCCAGACTCGCGTAAGCATCTACTCCAAAGACAGTGGTGCGCGGACGCGCCAGCGCCGATTCAAGGAGACCGTGATCCCGGACGGGGACATTGGGACCGAGCGTTCGCTCGGCAACATGCATGAGTTCTGTGAAGGTCAGGTAGATCACTGACCGAGCCGCTCCAGGGCCTCGGCGTATCGAGGTAGCTCCTCGTCGAGGACCTGGTCGAGCAACTCTGCTCGACTGTGGTTCTCGACGTACTCGCGCACTGCCCGCCGGGCCACGTCTTGCATGGACCGACCCTCACGTCGGGCGCGGCGGCGCAACGCCTCGGCCTCCTCGTCGGTGAGTCTCAGTGTCATCGCCACAAGTCGATGGTATCAGTCATGACACCGTCGATGCCCACAGCGATGGTGGGCCAGTTGACAGATCTTCGCGCAAACGATGTCGTCGGCTCCGTCACGGGCAAGGTGAAGATGCAGACATGCTGCGCCATCTCTGACCCGCGCTGCGACGCACGCATGCGAGACGCATTCACGACCGAGCCAACGCCACCCGGCCCGCGCCGTCAGGATTGATCTGCGCCGCCGGACGCGAGTCAGGGGGTTGACACCTTGAACGAAGTGGTGGTGCGAGCGCTGGACAGCTTTGACGGGCTCACCTTGGAGCGGCTGTGTGGCTAGCATCGAGAGCGCGCCGGAGAGGAGACCACGCCATGGGCCCCGCCGAACCTGAGCACCCGAGCGCGTTGGCGCCACCCGGGTACGCAGAGGTCGATGCCGGGATGCCTGAGGTCTTTCGGTGCACTTGGAGCCGCAGTGGGTCGGTTCGAGATGGTGCAGCGGCGACGGTGCTCCCGGACGCGTGCGCGGACGTGGTGGTTGACCAGAACGGGGCCGCGGTGCTGGTGGGGCCGACGATGATCCCTCACCGCATGGAGCTGGAGCCATCGATGACGTTGTGGGGCCTTCGCTTGCAGCCGTGGGCGATCGCCCTGATCTTCCGGACCACTGCGACCGATTTTCGAGACCGCGTGATGTCGCTCGATGACGTCCTGGGGACCAGGGAAGCGCGCGAGGTCGCCGAGGCCGTACGGGAGGGGCACGTGCCGGCCCGTTGGCGAGGTGTCGACACCACGCCGTGGCAGATGGCCTTGGTCAAGAGACTCCTCAATGCGCCAGGCAGTCTGGTCGAGGAGACGGGTCGGGGTGGCGGCGTTTCGGAACGGCAGGCCCGCCGTACGACACGCCAGTTGACCGGTCTGTCACCTCGCGAGCTCGCCCAGGTGGGCCGGCTCAGTCGCGTGCTCCCACTGATGGACCAAGTGGATCTCTCCTTGGTGGAGATGGCGGCTCAGGTGGGATACACGGACCAGGCGCACATGACGCACACTCTGAAGCGGCTCGCCGGCGTCACTCCGCGCCGACTGCGCGAGGAGCGGAGTGACCTTGAACGGTGGAGCGCAGATCGGGCGCTCCGCACGGTCTCAGATCTCCTGACCTGACCTGACGCTGACCAGCGCCGGCCATGGCGTGGTCTGGCCGATCCGTACAAGAACCTAGCCGGACCTGCCAGGCAGGGTGCTGGTCATGAGTATCGACCTGGACGCCGCTCGCCAGTACGTCTACGCCGATGCCCGGAACCTGGATCGGCGCCGGCTCGAATGCCTGCTCGGGGAGTCGTCCAGCGACGAGGTCCTCGAGGTGTTGCGGACCTACCAGAACCGGGATGGTGGCTTCGGTCATGCGCTGGAGCCGGACATGAGGGCGCCCGGTAGTGAGCCTTCGGCCACCTTGATGGCGCTGGAGACCCTTCTCGGGGTCGGCGTAACCGATCACGCAGTCATCGACCTGGCGGCGGATTGGATTGCCACGGCCGCATCCGCCGACGGCACGGTGCCGCAGATGAGCGCCACGGGTGCGGGCTACCCGCATGCGCCGTTCATCAACCCGGGCGGTCCGACGTTCCTGACCTTCGCGCTCGCCGGGGCGCTGTGGCAAACCACCGCGCGACCAGCGTGGCTGGCCCGGGCCACGCGATGGTGCTGGCAGGAGCTCGAGCGGGGAGACCGTCCGCACACCTACACGGTGGTGTTCGCGCTTCGCTTCCTCGACGCCGTCCCCGAACAGGACCGGGCGGGGGCCGCGATCGACCAGCTCCGTCCACTCCTCGACGAGTACGGCTGCATGGGGGTACCTGGAGGTATCCAGGGCGAGCACGTCACCCCTCTCGACCTGTCCCCGCACCCGAACTCACGGAGCAGGCGCCTCTTTACGACCGCTCAGATCGAGGCTCAGCTGGACCGGCTCGAGAACCAGCAGCTCGACGACGGCGGATGGGACTTCGACTTCCTGCACTGGTCGCGGGGCCAGGTCCTTGACTGGCGCGGCAGCGTCACCGTCAGCAACCTGCGTCGCCTCCACGACCACGGGCGGATCCAACTGCTCGCGACCGCCTGAGACCCCGCCACGACCGAACCAAGGAGCATTCATGACCGATCATCATCACCACGCCGTCGACTACGTCGAGCTCGCGGCACCCGACCAGCATGCGGCACGCTCCTTCTACGCCGAGGCGTTCGGGTGGACTTTCAACGACTACGGGCCGGAGTACTCGGGCATCCGCGGTCCCAGCGGGCCTGAAGCAGGCGGGCTGGCCGCCGATGGGCCGACCCACCCCCTGGTCCTGATCTACTCCGACAACCTCGACGACACCCACCGGGCCGTTCTCGCCGCCGGAGGCACCGTCGTGGTCGAGCCCTTCGAGTTCCCCGGTGGGCGGCGCTTCGAGTTCGCCGACCCCAGCGGCAACCGCCTGGGCGTGTGGGGCCCGGCGCCTCATCAGGGCACCGCCCCGTAACCGCACGGGCCGGACAGCCGCCATGTCGGCGAGACAAGGACACCAAGACTTCGGACACCCTGCGTGCCGGCGCTTGCTCGGTGACTGCGACGACCACCGATGATCTGAAGGCCCCATCCCGGTCCTCATTGCCGATCCAGACAGCGACTTGAACCACCGACAGGAGAGGCACATGGCCGAGATCATCAACTCGACATACATCACCCTCGACGGGGTGATCGAGCACCCGGAGGACTGGCCCGACATGGGTGGTTTCGGGGCTGAGGGCAACAGGATCCAGACGGACCTGGTCCTCGGCTGCTCCGCGGTGATCATGGGCCGGCGCACCTATGAGAGCTTCGCTCCGGTGTGGCCGACGCTGATGGGGAATCCGTTGGGAGACAAGATGAACGAGATGCCGAAGTACGTCGCGTCAACGACCCTGGAGGCTCCGTCCTGGAACAACACCCACGTGATCAAAGGGGATCTGGTCGAGTTCGCCACGCGGCTCCGCGCCGAGGCCGAGGGGGACGTGGTGCAGTTCGGGTTCGGACCCATCACGCAGACGTTGCTCGACGCGGGGCTCGTGGATCGGTTCCGGTTGTGGCTCCACCCCGTGCTCATGGGCACCGGCGGAGCGCAGGACTTGCTCTACCGGGAAAGGCCCACGACGCGCTGGGCCCTCGAGAAGTGCCGTCCGTTGGAGTCGGGGATCGTGGTACTGGACTATCGGTCCAGCACGTCATGACGCCCCGATCGGCGCAGCGGCTGAGACGGTTCGCCCAGATGCAGACGCATCTCTTCGGCCAGGTCGTCGGACACAGGTCGCAGCGTAGAACCTCGATGCGTGCTCCTGCCTGATCCGCGCACTGGGGTCATGGATGGCAGGGCGGGCTCAGTCGGTGTGCTCCGACAATGAAGGCCGAGGGGTATCGAAAGCGTCGCCACAACTTCAGCCGGTTGTCGGCCAGCGACGGCTTCGTTCAGATGCTCGGGTTCCAGATGGGGGCATTCGACCCTCCGGGGACTGTGGAGATTCCCGGGCTCCGTCCGGATCTCTACGGGGGTTTCGACCTGGTCGGCTCCTAGCCCTCACGATCCCCAGCATGACGTCGAGTCACGCCGACTGCGACCTGGCTGGAGGATTCTGCGGTGACGGGCGAACCTGGAGAGCGGTGACGGACGTCTGTGGGGCGTGGACACAGTGACGACTGGCTCGGACCGGAGGCCGATGGTGCAGGCAGACAACTCCGCGGACTTCGAGGAGTTCTACCGCGCGACGTGGCCGCGGCTGTACCGAACCGCGCTGGCTGTCGCGGGTGATGCCGCCACGGTGTACGACTGCCAGGTGCCTTCGGGAACCTGCACCGAGCTCGGCCCGCTCACCGCTCTGCACGGCGACCCGGAGTTCATCGGCGTCGACATGTGACGCGCAACCCGGGTGCTCCTCACAGGGGCGGAGGAGGGACCGTCGAGGGCAGCGTCGGCGCAGACCCGGGCGGCCGCACCACTCGGACTCGGTGCGCGGTCAGGACCTTCTCGATGGGCGTCGAGTGCTCGACCGGTGGCGCGGGCTTCGGCCGCCCCGCGGCTCCGAAGAGGGCCAGCGCTCGCACTCGTGCGCCGCCGGTGAAGCGCGGTTCGTACAGGAGGCCCTCGGACCCGGCTGCGCGCCACAACGCGGCCCATCCCTGCGAGATGCGATAGATGCCGGTCCCAACCCACAGCGACCGGTTGACCCATCGATCAGCCTTGCGAACCGGCAGGTTGGCCGCCTTGACCGCACCCAGGACTACCCCGGTGACTACGACAGGGCCATCCTTGGTCGCGAGCACCGACGCTAAGACGCTCTCACGTCCCGCGGTCTTCCGCAGCTGCGTGCCGACTCGCTCCCGGGCGGCGGCCTCGTCGGTCGAGGCGAAGTAGCAGGTGCCTTCCGGGGTCGGCAGGTCGAACCGTCCAGACTCGTCAGGATCCACCCCCACGCTGGCGAACCACCAACAGCCACGATCCGGGCCACCGCGGTCCACATGCGCTCGAAACCATGTGCCCGACGCATCCCGCGACGGGAAGCCCAACACCTCATCGGGGTCACTCGGCGCGGCCGGATGATGCGCCAGTCCCCTCGCATTGCTACTGCGTCCAGATGAGCCAAAGATCGGGTTGATCGGTGCACTCGGGCTCATGCGGCGAGCGCGGCCTTATCGTGCGCGGCCACCCGAGCCACGGCCGCCGGGTCAACGCCCTCGCGAAGCGCCTGCCGAGGGGAGATGCCACCCAGGTCGGGATGCTCCGAAACCAGCCACACGCCGGCCTGCCAGCGATCGATGCCCCGCAACGCCTTCAGCGCCGGAAGCAGCACTTGATGGACATGTCCGTCACCTGTGAACTGCCATGCTGGGTACAGCCACGTCCCATCGCCTGTCTGCATCGCCAGAACCGTCTGCGTCTTCCGGCGGCTGTCGAGCGCCTGCTTGGTCCGCAGGCCCAGCTGAAGCCGCGCCCCAGCAGAGTCGTAGAACGGTCCAAGGTCAGCGAAGTGCTCATCAAGAACAACGTCGACCCCCGCGGCGGGCAGGCCGGCCCCGAGCAGGTCGGCCAGGTCCGATGGAGCCGGCACCGCCCAACCGGCCTCAGCTAGCCGCGCCACTCTCGGCAGAAGCGCCACGCGGAGCTCATTCAAGACACTGTCGACGTAGGTCTCTGCGCTCACCTCCGGAACGCCCGCCTTGTTAGCCATCCCCCGTCCCTTCGTCATTCGCCCAACCCTCCCGGCCCACAGGATGGTCAAGAGAGTCAAGGTTCAGCATCAGGATACCGCGGCGGTCAAGTCAGTCAAGGAAGCGTCAGGTCGCACAGGTAGGCCGATTGGGCGACTGCCTCGCGTCGTACCTCCCGGCGCATCCACCCACCACACCGAGTCAGGCCAGTCCTGAGTCGTAGGCGACCACGACTGCCTGGACGCGGTCGCGGAGGCCGAGCTTCATCAAGACGCGGGCGACATGGGTCTTGACGGTGGTCTCGCCGATGAACAGGGTGGCGGCGATCTCCGCGTTGGACAGGCCACGGGCGATCAGACGCAGGACCTCGACC
>JBDHZT010000012.1:0-48005 GCA_039811985.1 Nocardioidaceae bacterium
TGAGCGCCTTGGTCTTGCCGTAGGGGAGGATCTTGAAGGTCTTCTTGGTGACACCGGTGACCTTCTCGGAGAAGGTGACCGTGACCTTGCCCTTGCGCTTGATCTGGCTGGTCGGCGTGTACCGGGTGATCTTTGGCGCCGCCGCGTCGACCTTGAAGGACCGCGACTCGGAGGCGCCCAGCACGTGGTTAGCGGAGTCGAGAGCAGTGACCTGCCAGGACAGCTTGCCATCGGGCATCGCCGACGTCGTCGCGTAGGCGAGCGCGGCGGTGGTCACTGTCACGATGCTTAGGGTGGGCGTACTGATCTGAATCTTGTACTTCGCGGCGCCCGGGACTGCCGTCCAGGTGAACAGCGGCCCGTTCGGCTGCTGCTGCGTGCCGGCAGCAGGCTCCAACAAGGCCGGGCTGGCGCCGGTGGAGTAGAACCGCCCGGTCGCAGACCACTGGCCGGCATTCCCGGAGGGGTCGGTGGTGCGGACCCGCCAGACGTAAGCCTGGCTGGCCGCGGGGATCGGCTGATCCCAGGAGTACGCCGCGGTCTTCAGGCCGCTCTTGGTGAACACCCGGTTGGCCGTGGAGAAGGTGGTGTCGTTGTTCTTGTACACCTCGACCTGATACGACCCGGCGAAGGGACGCGGTGTCCAGCGGAAGGCTGCCGTGCCCGAGACCTGCTCGTCCAAGGTCGGGAACGTCAGCTCGGGCGACGGGGTGTACTTCATGAAGGACCGGGTCGGTGACCAGGTGAGTCCCTTGCCATCGCCGTCGATGGCCTGGACCCGCCAGTAGAGCTGCCCTTCGGGGTAGAGCTTCTCGGCCGAGGTGTAGGTGCTTTGGTCGACCACCTTGTTCTCCAGGGGCGAGGCGAAGGTGGGGCTGGTGGCGACCTGGATGCGGTACTGCTTGGCGGCCTGGGGGCTCGTCTCACCGGTTGTGGACCAGACGGCACCCTGGTTGGTGCTGAAGTAGTCGGTCCAGTTGAAGGTGACCTCGGTGGTGTCCACGTTGGGGCTTGCCGGCGAGGCGTCGTCCGCCGGCGACAGCAGGTCGACCGCCGGGGAGGTCTTGCGGAAGGCGTTCGTGGCCTTGCCGGTCGACGAGACCGGATCGGGGGCGCAGATGGAGATCGCCTTGCAGGGTCGGATCATCCAGTAGTAGGACTTGCCTGCCTGGCTGTCGGGGTAGGTCGGCTCCGCGTTGCTCCAGGTCGGCGCGTAGTAGGTCGTGGTGGTTCCCTTGACGGGGCTCTCCAACAGATTGGTGAAGCTGGAGTCGTTGGAGAGATAGACCATGTAGAACGCGATGCCGGGCTGCGGGTCCCAGGAGAGGACCGGTGTGGCTGGCACGTTGTCGCAGATGGCCCCGCTGGTGCCGTTGGGGTCCAAGCGGGCCGTGCACCCATGACCGGCGTCCAAAGCCCCGCCGTCCAGCGCGATCGACTGGCCGGTGATCGGGGCGAAGCCGGCGATCTTGAAGGTGTTGACGCTGCTATACCCGATCAGGTTGCCATCCTGGTCGAAGGCCATGACGAACCAGTCATAGCTTCCCGGTGACAGCGTCCGCTTGGCCGTGTCTGTCACCGCTGGGTAGGGCAGGTGGTTGCCGAGGACGTCGCTGTTGTCGGAATCGTCGGTCCAGAAGGCACCGGTCCCGGAAACCCCCATCGAGATCTGGTACCACGCAGCGCCGTCCAGCGGCTCCCAGGTCAGCGACGGTGGCCTGAGCGTGGCCGGATCGCTGCTACGACCGGAGAGCGCGGTCAATGGAGCAGCACCAGTGGTGGGCAGAGAGCCGCTCACCTGGAAGGTGTTGGAGTAGATCAGTGACCGAGAGCCGTCGGGTCCCTTGGCGCTGACCGACCATGCATAGGTCGTGCCAGGCTCCAGCACCTCGCGGGCGATCTTGGTCGGGGTGTAGCTGGTCGCGTAGGTGGAGGCGCTCAGGATCTCGTCGCCGTTGCTGGCCTTGGTGATGGTCACCTGGTAGGTCTCAACGCCGCTGACCGGATCCCAGGACAGGGTGGGGATGTCGACGGTGGCACCCGATGCCGGCGATCGGCCGGTGAGGTAGCGGGCGTCCCAGACGGCCGCCTGGGTGGGGGAGTAGATGCCCTGTACACCCGCCGGGGCATCCATCGCCCGGACCCGCCAGTAGAAGACCGAGCCATCTCGCATCCGGCACTTCTCATGCGTCGCCATGCCTCCCGTGACGGAGATGTTGCCGGCGGTGTAGGTCGTCCCGTCCACCAGGCAGCTGTTGAAGGTAGCGGGGGAGAAGTTGGGGTCGGTGCCGACATCGAGCTGGTAGTGCGACGCGTGGTCGACTGGCGTCCACTGGAAGTAGGGGACGCCATGGATGTGAGTCGGATTGTCGACCGCCCCGGTGGGGTACACCGCTGTCGGCCGGTCGGGCCAGTAGCGCTCGAAACTGTTCTGCACGGTGCGCCACTCGGTCGGCTTCCCGGCTAGGTCGACGGCCCGCACCTGCCAGTAGTACTGCGCGTTGTTGTAGGTCGTCGGCGGGGAGTACCGCGTGCCCTTGATGCCGGTGACGGTCTGGATCAAAGTGTTGAAACTCGCGTCACGCGCGACTCGGAGCTCGTAGGTGGCAGCGCCGGGGACGGGATCCCAGTCCAAGACCACGTCTTCGACCTGAGTGTCGGGATCGTCCTCGGGCGAGACCTGGACGGGAGCGTCGAGGGGCAGCACTGTGAACGATGCGGACTCCGAGGGAAGGGAGACGGTGGAGGAGCCGAGCTTCGCGGTCACCCGCCACCAGTAGCTCCCGGCCTCGAGGGCGGTCGGCACGACCAATGAGGTGGTGCCGGTGGTGTAGCTCGTAGCACCGACGAAGTCTGGGTCGGTGTCCATCTCGACGAGGTAGCCGGTGGCGCCCGCCACGCCGTGCCACGACAGCACAGGGGGCTCGTTGGGTTGAGCCAGGTTCTCGCCGTCGGGCGTGAGCTGGTCCGGTGCGCTGATCGCGCCGAGGTCGATCTCGGCCTCACTCCAGTCGGAGTCGGCGCCCGAAGCGTCGAACGCGCGAACGCGCCAGTACTGCTGTCCCGAGAGCGACTGGGTCGGCACCGCGCGGGTGTTGGTGGTCTTGCTGGTGAACTCGGGCGACCCGAACGTGCTGCTGTCGTCGAGCTGGACCTCGTAGCGGACTGCCCCGGGCACGGGGGCCCAAGAGAGGATCGGCACTGTGGTAGCGGTCAGTTCTTCGGGCGCAGGCACAGCCGCATGCGCGGCTAGCGGCGCTTGGAGGGCCGCAGCCGCGGAGAGAGCGACGACCGCGACAGCGACGCGGCATGCAGGACGACGAATGGTGCGAGGCACGTGGATCTCCCAGGTGACCAGGACAGGACCTTCGCACGGTAGGCGCTCGACGAGCCCTGGCTGACTGGAACGGGACCACCATGGCCCGAAATGACTATGTCCTCCACCCGAACGACGGTCGACGGGAGGCTCGAGCTCCTGCGGGTCAGTCGAGGCCGACGGAGAAGGCTGACTCCAGATCGTGGCGGGAGTAGCTGCGGAAGGCGATGTGGGTCTCGGTCTCGGTCACCCCGTCCACCTTGTTGAGCCGGTCGGCTACGACGGAGGCGATGTCGTCGTGGTTGCGCACGCGGACCAGCGCGATCAGGTCGATCTGGCCTGTCACCGAGTAGACCTCACTGACGCCCTCGAGAGAAGCGATCGCCTCGGCGACCTCGGGGATCCGAGAGACGTCGGCCTTCACGAAGACGATGGCGGTGATCATGGGCACACCCTAGTCCGAGAGCCCCTTCAGCGCGTCGGCGAGCCGGTCGATGAAGAGATCGACGTGGCGCTCCTCCCAGACCAGCGGCGGCCGGATCTTCAAGACGTTGCCACGAGGGCCCGTGAGCCCGGCGAGCACCCGCCGGTCCACCAGCCCCTCGAGGAGATCCCGGGCGGTCGCTCGAGGGCTGTCAGCCACGATGTCGGCGCCGACCACGAGACCGAATCCGCGAACCTCGCCGATGAGAGTGGATTCGGCGGCCAACGCCTGTAGGCGCGCCTTCAGATAGCCGCCCACGTCGACGGCCCGCTGAGGGAGTCGTCGGTCCTCGAGCACGTCGAGCACTGCGTTGCCCGCTGCCGCGGCCGCAGGGGTGGCGGCGAAGGTCGAGAAGTATTCATACCGTCCCGCGAACCGATCGACGAGCTCTCGGCGGGTGATCACGGCGCCGATCGGATAGCCGGCACCCATTGGCTTGCCCAAGGTGACGATGTCCGGGGTGATCCCGGCCTGCCGGAAGCGCCACAGGTCCGGCCCGGTCCGGCCGTAGCCGACCTGGACCTCATCGGCGACGTAGAGCGCGCCCGCTGCGTGCGCCCCCTCGACCAGGCCCCGGAAGTATGAGGCCGGTGCGTCGTGGACTCCTTCGCTGGTGAACCCGCTGTCGGCAATCACCAGCGCGGGACGATAGCCACGGGTGGCTAGGTCAGCAGTGGCGGCGCTCGCCCGCTGCGCTGCGACGGCGGAGCTGAGCTCGCCCGAGCCGACAGGCGCCTCGAAGGTGCCGACGGCGGCAGGCCGGTGGCCGGGCGGCCACTCGTTGGAGCTCAGGTCGGCCATCCATCGGGTGCTTCCGTGATAGGAGTGCTCCACGATGATCGCGCCCTCGGCTCCAGTGGCCTCGGTCGCGAGGCGCCACGCCAGTTCGTTGGCCTCGGTCCCCGAGGTGGTGAACAGGCAGGTGTCCAGGCCCTCCGGCATGGTGGCCACCAGCCGCTCGGCCAGCTCCACGATCTCGGTGTGCAGGTAGCGGGAGTGGGTGTTCAGCCTCGCCAGTTGGCGGCTGACGCGGCCGACGACGACGGGGTCCGCGTGCCCGACGACCGCGACATTGTTGTAGGCATCGAGGTAGCGGCGACCAGTCTCGTCGATCAGCCAAGGTCCCTCGCCTGCCACCATCTGGACCGGGCTGCGGTAGAAGAGCGGCGCGGCCGAGCCGCCCATCACCTCGGCGCGGCGCGCGGCAAGGCGGTCGGTGTCGACGGATGTCTGACTGCCGCGGGTGCCGGCCATCCGGTGGAAGCGAGCCGAGAGCTCCTCCAACGAGAGTCCTCCCATGACGTCGAGGATGCGGTCGGCAGCGTCGTCGTACTGCGTGATGTAGGCGATGTTCTCGGTGTGTACGGCGGCGCGGGTGCGCGAGATCAAGATCCCGACCGCCAGCCGGGCGAGCACCATGGCGCCGAGTGCATCGACCTCGGCGTCCGCGAGCAGCCGATGGCGTTGATAGCCGCGGATCACCGACGCCGCGAGGTCCCAGGTCCCGGCTAGCTGGATCTCGGCGGTGTTGCGGATCACCGAGGTGAGAGACACAGCCAGGTCGCAGGCGTTGGCAGTGTGGTGCATGTCCCCGAAGTCGATGATGCCGCTGACGAGGCCGTCTGAGGCGAGCACGTTGGTGAGCGTGACGTCCGCGTGCTGGATGCCGCTAGGCAGGTGGCTGCTGACACCGAGCGCAGGGGTGGCTCGTTGGATCAGCTCCCAGAGCGGATCGTTCAGGCTCAGCTGGCCGGCGTCCTGCGCTGTGCACGCCGCCTGCGGGAGGCGGCGGAGGTCCCAGTCGAGATCACGGTCACCGGCCGCCGGGTGGTAGAACCCCTGGAGCGCCACACTGACCCGAGCGGCGGCGCGACCCACCTGCTCGGCCATGTCCTCGGTGATCGGAGAGCCCTCCAGCGGAGCTCCGGGCACGATCGTGATGAGCCGGGTCAGGCATCGGCGACCGCTCTCGTCGGTGATCGGATGGATCGAGTCGCCGGTGAGCGTGGGCACCGTGCGGGGCAGCGGCAGCTCGGGGTCGCACCGCGCGGCATGCGCCATCGCTGCCACCTCCATGTCCACCACCTCGGCGGGCTCCGCCGGGTTGGAGACCTTCAGCACGTGGCTGTCGTCCACCAAGATGTTGAGGTCCCGCTCGCTGGCCAGGGAGGTCGTGCGCGGTGCAGGCAGCCCCCACGTCTCGCCGACGAGGTGGCTGGCCGCTGCCAGGGACAGTTGGGGAGCTCTCTCCGACAGCACGCTTTGAGTCACGGTCGATGGTCTCATTGACGATCAGCTAACGCGTCGGCCGAGCCACCGTGGTGAGCTCGTGACGCTCGTCGAACGGCACCAGTGCCTCGCGGGCGCGCCGCGCGTTGTCGTGGAGAGTCAGGTGTCGCCCGGCACCGCGCACCGGGCAGGTCCACGCGCCGTCGACCTTCACTAGTCGCACGCCCGGCTGCTCCAGCCAGTGCAGGATGCGCTCGGTCTCCTCGGCGCTCGCTGCCGGGACCGGGCCGGGGCCGGTCGACACGGTCTCGGCGGTGGCGCGCAGCTGCGCGACGTACGCGTGCGCATCGACGCCGGGCGGGATCACACCGGCGGCGGCGAGGCGGCCGTGCCGAATGACGTGGACCTGCCAGCGCCCGCGCTCGTCACAGCGGATGGCGGTCAGCTCACTGCGTCCGGTGAGCGCGGCCAGCCGCTGGGTGCGAGAGGCTGCGCGGAGGAACGCTCCGAGCCGGTCGCGGTGCACGCTGGCCTCTTCGTAGCGCTCGTCCGCGGCCAGGCCGGCCATCTTGGCCCCGATCACGTCGACCACCGCCTCGGGGTCGTGGATCAGGGTGTGGCGCAGCTCATCGATGGTCGAGGCGTATGACGCCGGGTCGGCGCTGCCGTCACAGGGGGACAGGCAGCGCCCCATCTCGGCCAGCACACAGGCCGATCGCGATGGCTCCTGGGGGAGGCGGCCCGAGCACTGGCGGATGGGGAAGGTCTCGTGCAGGGCGGCCAAGCACTGCTCGGCGACCCGCTTGGACCCGAACGGGCCGAGGTAGCAGGCGTCGTCGTCGAGCACTCGGCGCACCAGCGACAGGCGCGGCCAGGGCTCGCTGGTGAGCTTGAGGAAGTGCATCTTCTCGGGGAACCGGGAGCGTCGGTTGTAGCGCGGCTTGTGCTGGGCGATGAGCCGCAGTTCACGCACCGCCGCCTCCAAGGGAGTCGCGCATTCGATGCCCTCCACCGTCTCGGCGAGGGCGACCATCTCGCCGATCCGGCTGCGGGTCTCCGAGGCTGTGAAGTAGTTGCGCACCCGGGTGCGCAGGTCGCCGGAGGTGCCGACGTAGAGCACCTGACCGGTGCCGTCTCGGAAGAGGTAGACGCCGGGAGCATGGGGGAGCGGCTTGGCGAGATGCCGCTTGCGGCGCTGCTCCGGCGAGACTCGCGCGGTGTAGGCCTGCAACTCCTCGAGGGTGTGCACGCCCAGCGTGCCGAGCCGCTCCAGCAGGCCGTGCAGCACGTCCACGGTCGCGCGGGCGTCGGCCAGCGCACGGTGATTGGGGGTGGTGCTCGATCGGAAGGCGCGTGCGAGTGAGGAGAGCTTGCAGTTAGGCGCCTCGTCGCGGGTGATCACCCGGCGCGCGAGCCGCACGGTGTCGACCACCTCGAAGGCGGGCCACGGACGGCCCTGTTGCTCGGCGAAGTGCTGCAGGAAGCCGACGTCGAACGGTGCGTTGTGGGCAACCAGCACGCTGCCAGCCGCGAACTCGAGGAACGCCGGCAGCGCTGCTTCGATGCGGGGAGAGTCGGCCACCATGGAGTTGGTGATGCCCGTCAGCACCGCGATGAAGGGCGGGATCTCGGCCTCCGGGTTCACCAGCGTCTGGAACTCGCCCAGGATCTCCCCACCCTTGACCCGCACCGCGCCGATCTCGGTGATCATCGACCCGCCCTGGGCCGACCCACCGGTGGTCTCCAGGTCGACCACGCAGAAGGTGACCTCGCGCAGCAGACGCCCCATCTCGTCGAAGCCGCGCTGCGTCTCCCACCGCGGAGCATGGGTCACAGCCTCGGTCATGGTCACCGACGCTATGTCCGACCTCCGACACGAATGGCGGTGCCGCGCGGAAGACGCGCCGATATGGTCGTCTCCGTGATCACCTCGCTGCCGGACCCGGATCATCGCTGGCGGTGTGCGGGATGTGGGAACCTCACGCGTTTCGACGTGACCCGGACGCGCCGCACGGCGGAGTTCTGGCACCTCGACCTGGGCGGCGAGCCGAGTGTCGAGGAGACCGAGGTGCTGGGGGAGACGATCGAGTCGGTGCGCTGCCGCTGGTGCGGTCGTGACGACGCCATCGAGATGGTCCCGCGAGCGGAGTAGCGCATCCTCCGCGGAGGATGTGTCGGAGGGCTCCGGCAACCTTGCGGCCATGACGACGCGAATCGACTGTGACACCTGCGTGGTGCGCGGTGCCGGCTGTCACGACTGCGTGGTGACGGTGCTGCTGGGGCCGCCGCCCGAGCTGACCTTCGACGACGACGAACGGCGTGCCCTCGACGTCCTGGCCGGGGCCGGTCTGGTCCCGCCACTGCGGATGGTCCAGCCGATGTCCGGCCCGGAGATCGAATCGGCCTGACTGCCCGAGCCCCTGGACCCGCGCAAGCCGTGTTTCTTCTGATGCAGATGTGACTGATGTGACGTATGTGAAGGAGAATCTCGGCACGTGAGACGAGTCACCCAGGAATCGCCGTGGCCAATTTGTGACCTTTCCCGGGACCCCGCTAGTGTCAGGCGCGATGGTGCTCGTGGAAGTGGGTCAGACCGGCCCGCGCGAGCACCGCGTCGAGTCTCGAGACGCGGTCGGGGGGACGATCGCGAGCGAGAGCCGGGGACCCACCGCACTCTGGGGTGAATCAGTTCCAAGGCGTCCGCGTGCGGACGTGGAGGTGCTGTAGGGCAGGTCGTGCCCGAACCCGTCAGCTCACCCGGTAGACGTACGACACCCAAGGAGTAGGTCCGCTCGTGCCCCACGGTCGGAAGCGCTTCCTCGCGGCATGTGCCGCAGTGGCGGCCCTCGTCAGCTTCGGTCTTATCCAGAGCACCCCCGGATACGCCGCCCCCAGCATCGATGACGTGCAGAAGCGCGTCGATCGCCTCTACGACGAGGCGGAGCAGGCGGCTGAGCGGCACAACAACATCCAGCTCAAGCTGGAGGATCTCCGCGCTGACCTGTCTGCGATGCAGGCAGACGAGCAGCGCCAGCAGCGGCGACTCAGCGTCGTACAGACTCAGGTCGCCGACTCGATCGTGCGCCAGTACCAGGGCGAGGGTCTCTCCACCGTCGGTCAGGTCGTCGTCTCCGACGACCCGAGCGGATTCCTCGGCGAGCTGTCCACGGTGTCTGCGGTCACTGACGTGCAGACCGGGCTCTACGCCGACTATGCCACCCAGCTCAAGGCGCTCGACATCAAGCACAGCGCTACCGCCAAGCGGATGAAGCAGATCACCGCGGCGGAGAAGGAATCGGCCGAGGCAAAGGCGACCGCGGACAAGAAGCTCTCCGAGGCCCAGGCCGAGTTGGACAAGCTCAAGGAGGAGCAGCGTCAGGAGCTGCTCTCCAACGACGGCAGCACCGTCGCCCCCTCGAACGTTCCCGCTTCCGGCCGCGCGGCCGCCGCCGTGCACTACGCGCTGGCCCAGGTCGGCAAGGCCTATGTCTACGGCGCGGCCGGGCCGAACGCCTTCGACTGCTCCGGACTCACCATGGCCTCGTGGGCGCAGGCCGGCGTTGGTCTGCCGCACTCCTCGAGCGCACAGTTCGGCTCCGGGCCGCACATCTCCGAAGGTGCCCTCCGCCCCGGCGACCTGGTGTTCTACTACAGCCCGATCCACCACGTGGGGATGTATATCGGCAACGGGCTGATCGTCCACGCGGCCAACCCGGGCGCGGGTATCCGGGTCTCCCCCCTGCACTCGATGCCGTACGTCGGCGCGGTCCGCCCTGGCTGATCAGCCTCGGCATCTCCTCGGGCTGCGGCCTGTCTGGGTGGCGGTTGCAGCATCGGCGCTGTTGACGACAGCCTGCGCTGCCGCCGCACCCGGGTCGGAGTCCCCGCCCTCAACCGACGGCCATCTGGCCAGGTCGGATCCGAACGGTCTCCCGACCGCCGGCCTGCCAGGACTAAGCGCCAGCGCGAAGGCGTCAACCGACCATGCGGTCCCGTTGCGCGAGCAGACGCAGGTCACCATCCGGCGCAGCGGGGGAGTTGTGGTGATCCGTGCTGCAGGCGCGCCCGATGCCGCCGTGGGCTATCTCCGTGCCGCGAGGCAGGCTGTTCGGACGGTGACCCGGGTGCTGCCGCGCTGGCAGCCACATCTGGTGGTCGAGGTCCCGGCCGACCGGGCGACGTACGCCGCGGCGATCGACGGCAATGTGGGCGAACGCCAAGAGCTGGCCGCGGTGACCACGCAGGTGCGAGCCTCCGCGCCCGCCCGTGTCGTGCTCAACCCGGAGGTGTTCCCCGGCATGGGCCGTGACGGCGTCAGAGTCGTGCTCGCGCACGAGGCCACCCATGTCGCCACCCACGCCAGCGTTAGCGGGCTCCCGATTTGGCTCATCGAGGGCTTTGCCGACTTTGTGGCGCTCCGCGACGCGCGGGTGCCGATGAGCAGCAGCGCGGAGCAGCTGATCACCTGGACGAGGCTCCGCGGGCCGATGGGTCGGCTGCCGGGAGAGCGATGGTTCGCCGCGTCCGGCGTGCGGCTCGAGGCGGCGTACGAAGCGTCCTGGCTGGCCTGCGTCGCGATCGCAAACGATCGTGGCGAGGCGGGCCTGGTGGCCTTCTATCGGCGTGCCGAGCGCTCCGGTCGGGTGGTCCCACCGCCAGGGCTGGTCGATGAGGTGAATGCGCTCGTGGCAACTCTGGAGTAACTGGTGCCAACGGTCGACCCATGCGTCGTACGCACCAGCAGCCGTTGGGATCCTCCTCGCACAAGTGAGCGAAGCGAGCTCTTGAAGAAAGATCGATGGGCAATGTCGAAGAGGCGGGTCGCTGTTCGACGTACGTGTGAAAGCAACTCACCCAGCAACGAGTAGGAGTGATCGAGATGCCGCGGTTCATGGGATTCGTGAGGATGGAAGAGGGCATCGGCACACCGCCGCAGGCGCTGTTCGACGCGATGGACGCCCACATCGGCGAACGGGCAGCCAAGGGCGTGTTCCTCGACGGCGGCGGTCTCTATGGGACCGAGGATGCGGTGAACTTCGTGGTCCGCAAGGGCGAGGTCACTAGGGTCGACGGTCCGTACGCCGAGGCCAAGGAGGTCGTCGGAGGCTGGGCCATCATGCAGTACGACACCCTTGAGGAGGCCGTGGCCGATCAGCGGGAGTTTGCCGAGCTGCACGCGAAGCACTGGCCCGAGGTCACCGTGGTCGCGACCCTGCGCCAGATCTCCACCGGGCCGGAGGAGCCCGGCGACTGACCCGGGCAGTTGGCCGCCAGGTGACACAGCCTGGATCCACCGATTCTGCGCCTGCTGCGCGCCCCCATCCGGGCGCCCCGGCTGCGTTCTCGCACCTCGACGGGCCTCCGGCCCGCCTTCGGCGCTCCGCCTTGCCGGGACACCCGTCTGGTGACGCTCGCGACGGCGACAATCGGTGGATCCAGGCTGAATGGCGGTCACTACGCTGGCCCCGTGCCGGCACAGACCAGCCCGGATGACCCGACCGAGACCATCCTTGCCGCGTGGCGGGCCGAGTCGGCCCGCCTCGTCGGCGCTCTGACTCGGATGACTCGAGACGTGGAACTCGCCGAGGACCTTGCGCAGGATGCTCTCGTGGCCGCGTTGGAACAGTGGCCCACCACCGGCGTACCGGACAATCCGACCGCGTGGCTGATGACCACCGCCAAGCGCCGAGGCATCGACCATTTCCGGCGCGCCGAGAGCCTGCGCCGCAAAGTAGCGGAGGTCGACCAGGCCCGCCGAGGGGAGGAGGCGGAGGTGCCTGACCTCGACGGCCAGGTCGACTACATCGAGGACGACGTCCTGCGCCTCATCTTCTTGTCCTGCCACCCTGTGCTGAGTGCGGAGTCACGGGCGGCGCTGACGCTGCGCCTGGTCGGTGGGCTCACTACCGCTGAGATCGCCCGAGGTTTCTTGGCCACCGAGTCGGCGATGGGTCAGCGCATCTCGCGGGCGAAGAAGACGCTGTCCGAGGCCGGCGCCGAGTTCGAGTTGCCGACGGGGTCGGAGCGGACTGAGCGCCTCGACGACGTGATGGCCGTGATCTACCTGATCTTCAACGAGGGTTACACCGCCACCGCTGGCGAGGACTGGATGCGTCCGGACCTGGCGAGCGAGGCGATCAGGCTCGCCCGGATGCTGGCTGGTCTCGCCCCCGAGGAGCCCGAAGTGCTCGGATTGCAGGCACTGCTGGAGATCCAGGGCTCACGGATGGCCGCTCGACTCGACGAGGACGGCGTGCCGGTTCTCCTGGACGCCCAGGATCGGACGCGGTGGGACCAGCTGCTGATTCGGCGTGGACTGGGCGCTCTGCGGCAGGCCGAGTCACTCGCCGCGCTGGGGACGCCGGTCGGGAAGTACTTCCTGCAGGCGTCGATCGCCGCCCAGCACGCCCGCGCGGAGCATGCCGAGGACACGGACTGGCACCGGATCGCTGGGTTGTACGACGTCTTGGCCGACGCCGCGCCGGGACCGGTGATCGAGGTGAACCGCGCGGTCGCGCACGGCCGAGCGTTCGGCCCGGACGCGGGGTTAGCTGTGCTGGAAGAGCTGGATCCTGATGCGCTCGGCGACTCGCCACTCTTGCCGAGTGTGCGCGGAGACCTCTTCGAACGGGCGGGGCTACACACGCGGGCCAGCGCGGCGTTCACCGAAGCGGCCGCGCGCACCAGGAACGAACCCGAGCGGGCTCTCCTGCAGCATCGGGCTGTGGCGAACCTGACCAGCGTCGAAGACGGGAAGGTCGAGAAATAGCAAGTGGCCGCGGACCTTGCGGTCCGCGGCCACTCTGGTTGGCGCTAGATCACGGGGTCTGGCCGTCGATGCTCGCCTGGGTGCCGGTGAAGATGCCCTCGACGAAGTGGCCGAAGGCAAACACGGCCAGAACGATGATCGCGGCGATGCCGGCGACGAGCAGGCCGTACTCCACGGCGGAGGCGCCGCGCTCGTCCATCTTGGCGAGGCGAGCGTTCAGCATGATGCGCAGGTAGTCCAGCATTTGATTACTCCTGTGTGTTGGTGTCGATCCTGATTGGTGTCCGAGGATCGCTTCTCGGCGCCTCGTTGACTCAATCTTGCAGCCTGTTCCGGTTTCGTGGGGCCGGAATTCGGTCGAATGGTGGTAGTCCATTCGGGCCATTTCGGATGGTCAGAGAGGTCACTCACGGGGACTCGACTTCGACACGCGGCACTCGGCGCGTGCGGTCGCCTGTCATGCACATCTAGGCCCCAAATGCATCAGTGGCCGCGGATCGGATCGATCCGCGGCCACTGATAGCCAAGAACGGCTGCCTCAATTGCATGACCCGCCAGCTTGACCTGTCAGCGTGTCGCAGCTGGTGTTGAAGAGGACGTCTCGAATAGTTTGTCCGAAGCCGAACACCGCCACAACGATGACCGCGGCGATGCCGGCGACGAGCAGCCCGTACTCCACGGCGGAGGCGCCGCTCTCGTCCATCTTGGCGAAGCGAGCGTTGAGCATGATGCGCAGGTAGTTCAGCATGTCGGGCAACTCCTGTGAGTACGGTCGGTGGGCGGCGATGCCGCCACCTCTCATGATGGATCGATTTGCCTGAAGGTGCTGCGATCTATTGGACCGACTCGGATAGTCCGATTGGACTATGTGGCTGCTTCGTCGCGTGAGTAGCGATCAGTTGCAGGTGGTGGTTTGGGAGACCGCTTTGCATGATGCGTTGAACGAATCAGTCACAGCATGTCCGAGCGCGAAGGTTGAAATTACCATCGAGGCCACGATGCCTGCGACAAGAAGCGCGTACTCGACGGCGGAGGCGCCGCGCTCGTCCCTTCTGCGGCTCCGCGCCGAGAGGACAGTGGACAAGTAGGTCAGCATAGGTTCCTCGCGTGCTGATAGTCGACCGAGTGCCTCGGCCGGACCACCATCATCCGCATCTTTGGCGTGTCACGGGTGGGTTTTGCCGAATCAGCGTGAGGCTGGGACATTCGCGCGCTCATACTGTCGAATTCTGGGTGACGCTGGAGAGCAACCCGATCCGCATCGCGGTCACCAGTGCCTGAGCCCGGTTGGTTGCGCCGAGCTTGGTGTAGATCCGGCCAATATGCGACTTGACGGTCGACTCGCTCATGTAGAGTTCGTGCCCGATCGCATTCGACCCAAGTCCGTCTGCGAGTAGCACGAGCACTTCATGCTCGCGCTCGGAGAGCCGGGTGGACTCTGTGGTGCCGCGCCGCAGCATCGCCTGTGCTAGACCGCTGCATAGGAAGGTGCGCGGCGAGGCGGCCGCGTGTAAGGCGGCTCGAACGACTTCACCTGCCGGGGCATCCTTGCCGACGAAGCCTGAGGCGCCAGCCTCCATCGCCGCAAAGATCTGGTCGTCGCCGGCATGCATGGTGAGCACCACTAGGCCGAGGTCAGGCGCCCGCTTTCGGAGACGACGAACGATGTCCAGACCAGTGCCGTCCGGAAGCTGAAGGTCGGTGACCACGGCATCGGCATGGACTTCCTCGAAGATCGCCAGCGCTTCGGTCACGGTGCCGGCCTCGCCGACCACCTCCGCCCCGGGCTCCATCGCGAAGGCGTTGACCAAGCCCTTGCGGATCAGCTCGTGGTCGTCCACGAGCAGCACACGAACAGGTGAGTCGGACATCAGGCGACAGCCTCCTTGGTGCGGGGAAGGTAGGGAACGGTGGTGGTCAGGTCCCCAGGGATGTGAATGGCGACCCTAGTGCCGCCGGACGTACGGTTGGCGATCTCAAGATCAGCCCCGGCCAGGCGGGCTCGTTCGCGCATGATCTCCAGGCCATGGGAGTCGAGCCGACCAGGCTGCAATCCGCGGCCGTCGTCCTCGATCACTATCCGGGCAGCGGGTGGGCTGATCAAACACGTCACCGTGATCGACGTGGCCTCGGCATGCTTGACGGCGTTGTTCAGCGCCTCCTGGGTGATCCGGAACAACTCGGCCTCCACCTCGGGACGCAGCCGGGTGGTGCCTTCGTCGACGGTGACCTTGATCGGGATCTCGGAAAGGGCGCTGAGGTGGCGGGCGACCGAGCCGATGGCCGCGCCGAGGCTCTCGCTGTCATCAATCTGCGAGCGGAGGGTCAGCACGTGGCGTCGGACCTCCGCGACCACACGGGTGATCTGCGAGCGGAGGAGCGTGAGCTGACTGGCCTGCTCGACCGAGGTTGCCGTTGCGGCAAGTCCGTCCACCAGATAGCCCATCGACGCAATGTCTTGGGCCACGCCGTCATGCATTTCCCGGGCCAGCCGGCGCCGCTCGTCGGCGGTCGCGATGTCTCGCAGTTGCGCGAACAGCAGGGCTGTATCGAGGTGAACGCTGAGGCCGGACAATGACTCCGCCAGCCGGGCCAGAAGGGAACGCAGTCCGATCTGATCGGGGACCACGTTGGAGGACAGGGTGCCGGTGACAACGCCAACGACTCCGCCGTCTACGAGCAATGGAAGTGCGAAGCTGGCGTCGATGACCTCAGCAGTTCCGGAGGTCGCTGCGGCGGCGGACAGTTGTTCCTCTACATGGTCGTTCGTGGACACGCTGCTGGTGCGTCGAACCAGCACTGTAAGCCCGACTTCGCGCCGCACTTGCAGGCTGACCGAGCGACACGGGATGACGTCCTGCACCGCGTGGATGAGCTGGTTGCCCAGCTCCTCCGGGTCGAGACCGGAACTCAGCCCGCCAGAGAGGTCAACCAGCTCGGCGAGGAGTCTCCGGGCTGAACGGTACGGCGCGTCTGGATCGGGGTCATCTGCTATTGACGCGCGGAAGAATCCCGCGACTAGGCCGAGTCCAAGGCTGAGGACGACCCAGGAGAACAGTGCCATCGCCTGAGCTGAGCTTATTGGTCCATGCACGCCGAGCGTCATGCCGATGACCGTTACTAACTCGGCGGCGAGTGCATCGCCCGTTCCGTCGTATCCATGCCGGAGGCCGGCCAGGAAGGGTGGGACCACTAGAGCGGCCAGGACCTCGGGAGCGAGTGGCATCGCAAGCCCGCAGACGACCCCGACTGTGGCCGCCTCGGCAATCGACGTCGCGAGTGGCCGTGTCGAGCCGCGGAAGTCTGCTGAGCACGCGAAGATCCAGATGATCGCGAGTGCTGCGAGGAAGGGCATGTTCGCCGCCTCCCACTGCCAGAGCACCGGCACCGCCAGCGCCAAGAAGACGAAGGCGCGTGCGGCGACTGCCAAGCGGGCGTAGCGGCGGGAGGCGGACATGGTCAGAAGCTGCTCAGGATGCTGATGACTGCCGGCCCCATCACGGCGATGAAGAGACATGGAAGGATGCAGAAGATCAACGGGATGGTGATCTTGACCGGCACCTGCTGCGCCTTCTGCTCGGCGCGCTGGCGGCGCTTGACTCGCATCTCGGATGACTGGACGCGGAGCACCTGACCAATCGGAATGCCGAAAGAGTCCGCCTGGGTCAGCGCGCTGACGAAACTACGCAGGTCGGCCAGGTTGGTGCGATCTGCAAGGGCCCTTAGAGCCTCGGAGCGGCCCTGGCCGATCTGCATCTCCTGGAGGACGCGCGCGAACTCTTCGGCGATCGGACCGGTGGTGTTGCGAGCCACCTGTTGCAGGGCGGCGTCGAAGCCGAGCCCCGACTCGACCGAGATGGTGAGCAGGTCGATCGCGTCGGGGAGCCCCTTCTGGATCGCGTTCTGCCGATCGTAGGACTTCTGATAGAGGTAGAAGTTCGGTGCGAAAAAGCCGAGCACAATGGCCCCGAGGACTATCACCAGCTTCGCAGTCGTTGCTGGGTCGATGACGGCAGCGAACAGCAGTCCCACCATCAAGCCGCCGAGCCCGCACAGAACCTTGGCCGAGACGACGCGATCCACTGTCCAACCGGCCGGGTTGCCCGCCAGCTCGAGACGACGGTGGATCCGGTTGCCGGTGTCGGCGCCACTTAGTCGACGACCGATGCCGAGGAATCGCTTGAGCAAGGGGTCGAGGACTCGCTCGCTGAATGGTGCGTCGAGATCCTCGGTGAGGTCCTTGGGAGCACCAGACATTGCTTCCAACAAGGCAACAGACTTGTTGATGCCGGAGGCCTCCGCCTCGCCGCGAAGCGCCATTGAGAGGAGCATGATGGAGCCGCCGACCAAGACCAGGCCGAGCACGAAGAGCATGAGCATGTCAGACCTCCACCTTGACCAGCCGGCTCATCCAGAACGCGCCCACGCTGAGAAGCACGCTCGCGGCCCCGAGCATTAGCCAGCCGAGTGGCTCGGTGAACAACGGCATCACGTAGTCACGGTTGATGAGCAACAGGTAGACCAGGAATACGGGCGGAAGACCGCCGATCACGTAGGCCGATAGCTTTCCCTCCGCCGCGAGAGCGGCCACCTGGCGGCGCATGTACTCTCGCTCGCGAATAGTGTCGGCCACCGTGTTGAGCAGTTCGGCGAGATTGCCGCCGACCTGGCGTTGGATCTTGATGGCCATCACGATCCAAGCGAAGTCCTTGCTCTCGAACCGCTCGGTGATCCCCTCCAGGGCGTCCTCCAGCGAGACGCCGAGCCGAGTCTCGACCAAGACACGTTTGAACTCCCCAGCGATTGGCTCGTTGCCCTCTCGGACGATGGTGTCCACAGACTGGGCCAATGACAGGCCCGCCTGGAGCGAGCCGGCCATTAGTTGCAGGGTGTCCGGCAGGGAGCGGTTGAAGGCCTTCAGGCGTCGACCCCGCTTGAAGCCGAGGTAGAACCACGGCGCCACGAAGCCGCCGAGTGCGAAGATGAAGCTGACCAGGAAGCTCTTGGTGAGCAGCAGCCCGACCACACCTGAGATCGCGATGACGCTAAGGTGGACCAGCAGCCACTCTGCTGCCTTGAAGTCGCTGCCCGCGGCCTCTAGGCGGCCCGCGATGCGCGCCTCGAGGCTCTGGTTGCGACGCAGCATCAGCGCGGCGGCCTGCTTGGCGCTCTCCAGCGCGGCTTCCTTATCGGGAACCATGCTTGGCGCGGCGTGGGTGCCGGCCGTGGCGGCTTCGGCGTACTTCCAGACCCGGTCCTCCGGAGTGAGCTCCGGCTTCGGCTTGCCTGGGACCAGGGAGGTGAACATGAAGACGAGCCCGACGGTCACGGCGCCGATGCCGCCCCACATCGCCCAGTGGCCGAACATGGAGGTCGTGCCCGACTCCAGGTTCGTGCTACCAGCCGGCTGCTCCTTCGCAGGCGCGGCCTTGGCCAGCGGCCCGAATACCGAGGCCGTCAGGTCGCCGGAGGCGGTCGGCAGGCTGACCTCGATGTTGCCCTCGGAGCTCTTCACTCCGTCTGGCATCGACGCGGTGATCAGGACCTGACGGCTGAGTGCGTTGGCCTCGCTGGTGAAGGCCTGCTTGAGCGCCTCGGAGTCGGCGCTGATGACCTGGCCGTCGCCGGCGTCGGCGAGTGCCTGGAGCGGCGCGAGCGACTTGCCGGACTGCTCCAGCGCCACCACGTCGACCAGCAGGTCGCCGTTGCTGACGGCATCGGTCGCCTTGGTCAGCGGAGTGTCACTGGTGTCCGCTCCGTCGGAGAGCACCAGGATGGAGCGCTGGCCCTCTTTGCCGGCTTGCTGGGCGGCCGCGATGACACCGTCGTAGAGGTGAGTCTGTCGACTCAGCGTCAGCCCCGAGATGACCTCTCGTGCCGCATCCCGGTCCAGGGTCGGCGGCAGCGCTTGCTCCACGTCGCCGTCGAACGTGGTGATGCCGACGTAGATGTCGTCGGGCACGGTGTCGAGGAACGTGTTGGCGGCGGCCTGCGCCGCCTCGAAGCGCGCTCCCTTCATCGAGTTGCTGGTGTCGATGGCCAGGATGGTCGTGCGCTTAATCTGCGTGTCGTCGCTGGCGACCTCGGCGCTCGACTCGGCGTCCTTGCCCTCGATCTGCACGGTGACGCCGCCGAGGTCAACCTTGGCGCCCTCGGGCACCGAGACCAGGACCTGGACGCCCTTGCTGGTGGGCTTGACGTGGGTGATCGCCACCTGGTCGTCGGCCGCGTGCGCCGGCGCGAAGCCGAGCGTCACGGCCAGGACCGCGCCGAGCGCGATGAGCAGCGAGCGGAGGCGGGCGGTCACATCGACCTCGCGAACATCATCGGGTCCACGGTGACGTTGGCGTGGGCCATCTTCTCCAGGAACTTCGGGCGCAGCCCGGTGGCCTTCAACGAGCCCTGGGCTCGGCCCTCGGCGTCGAAGCCTGCGGTGTGGTCGTAGAGAAAGATGTCCTGGAGAGTGATCACGTCGCCCTCCATCCGCTCCACCTCGGTGATGTGGGTGATGTGCCGAGATCCGTCCTTGAATCGGGACTGATGCACGATCAGGTCTACCGCAGCGGCAGTCTGCTCTCGGATCGCGCGCACCGGCAGGTCCATGCCCGCCATCAACACCATGGTCTCGATGCGGGCCAGGGTGTCGCGGGGACCGTTAGAGTGGACGGTACAGATCGATCCGTCGTGACCGGTGTTCATCGCCTGCAGCATGTCCAGCGCGGAGGCGTCGCGGACCTCACCGACGATGATGCGGTCGGGGCGCATACGCAGCGAGTTCTTCACCAGGTCGCGGATGGTCACCGCGCCCTTGCCCTCGATGTTGGCCGGCCGGGACTCCAGTCGGACGACGTGGTCCTGGTGCAGCTGCAATTCGGCGGCGTCCTCGATGGTGACGATCCGCTCGTCGAGCGGGATGAACGACGACAGCACGTTGAGCGTCGTCGTCTTGCCGGCGCCGGTGCTGCCGGAGACGATGATGTTCAGCCGACCGCGGACGGCGGCGTCGAGGAACTCCGCGGACTGCGGGTTCAGCGAGCCGAACCGGACTAGGTCGTGCACGGTCAGCGGGTCGGCGGCGAACTTTCGGATGGTCAGCGACGAGCCGTCGATGGCCAGCGGCGGGATCACCGCGTTGACACGGCTGCCGTCGGGGAGGCGAGCGTCCACCATCGGGCTGGACTCGTCGACACGGCGGCCGACCCGGGAGACGATCTTGTCGATGATGCGGCGAAGGTGCGGCTCGTCGGCGAACTGGGTCTCCGCCTGGACGAGCTTGCCCTTCCGCTCCAGCCAGATGTTCTGGTGCCCGTTGACCATGACCTCGCTGACGTCCTCGTCCAGCAGGTAGGGCTGGATCGGGCCGTAGCCGAGGATGTCGTCGCTGATCTCCTGGGTGATCCGGCTCCGGTCACTCGCGCTGAGCGGCCGGTCCTGATGGCTGAGCACGTCGAGCAGGGCCGCGCGAACTCGTGACTCCAGTTCCGCCTGCTCCATGTTGGCGTCGTAGAGCTGCGGACCGAGCTCCTTGAGCAGCTGACCGTGGACGCTGGACTTGAGCTCCTCGATGCGGTCGTGCTGGCTGGTGGCCAGCGCGCGACGGGACAACTTGGTTTCAGTCGGCTTGGCCCCGTTGCCATTGCTCGAGGCACCGTTGCCGCCCAAGGTCGGCGGCAGCGGGGTGGTGGCTGCCGCGGGTTCCGGCGGTGCGGCCGCATGCTTGCTGGCAGGTGCTGCCGGCGCTGCGGGTGCGGCCTGGTCGACGGAGGCTGCCTGCTGGGCCGCCGCGGCGGCCAAGCGATCACGAAGTGAGCTCATCGGCGTTTCCTGCTGCGTCGTCGGGAGGTGGTCTCCTCAGCGGGCTCCTCGGCTTCGTCGCCGAAGGGGCCCGCGAGGTTGCCCGCCAACTCGCGCAGAGTGCGGCTGGACGGGTGATCGGGGGTGGCCGACACGATCGGCCGGCCGGCGTTGGTCGCGGCTGCAACATCGATCGAGGTCGCGATCTGCGCCGCGATGGACATGTTGAGGATGGCCTCGACCTTCTCCGCGCCGATGCCGACCGCGTCGTCCGCCCGGTTGAGCAGCAGGTGCCGGTGCTCGTGCGCCATCCCGAGCATGTCGAGCGTCTCGAGAGCGACCTTGACATTCTTCAGGGTGGGCACGTCCAAGGTGGCCACCAGGACCAGCTCGTCGGTCTCGTCCAGTGCGGTCAGGGTCTGCTCGTCGAACGCCGGCGCGGTGTCGACCACGACGTAGTCGAACTTCTCGCGCAAGGTGCGCAGCATCCGGGTCACCAGCGTTGCCGTCACCCGGTCGTGCGCGTCCGGCAGGCTCGGTGCCGCGAGGACCATCAGGCCCGAGTCGTGGCGGGTGAGCAGGCCGTCGAGAGCGCCGTAGTCCAAGGTGTCCTCGGTGCCGATCGCGTGCTCGATCGAATGCGAGGGGAACAGTTGCATGGTGATAGCGACATCGCCGAAGGCGAGGTCGAGGTCGACCAGGCAGACCTGTCGCACCCCGCGGTCGGAGAGCGCCATGGCCAGGTTCACCGCGACCGTGGTCTTGCCCACGCCGCCCTTGGGGGAGAAGACCGAGATCACCTTGCCGGTGTGCTGCGGCCCGCCTGGGCCGCGCAGGGCGACCCAGAGCTGCTGGGCGCGGTCGGCAGCGGCGCCGATCGCCTCCAGGTCGTGGCTCGCGACCACGTCGCGAGCCCCAGAGTGCATCGCCTTGGTGAGCACGTCGGTGTCCACGGCGGCGCGGACCAGGACCACGCTGGTGGTCGGCTGGCTGATGCGGAGGTGGTCGCTGATCGCGAGCGCCTCCTCGAACGGAAGGGTCGGCCCGAGAACGACCAGATACTCGTCGTGGCGGTTGTCCAGCCACAGCGCGAGACGCTCCGCGGAGTCCAGCCCGTGGGCGCCGGGCGGCAACGCCGCTAGCAGCGCACCGACGGTGCTGGTGTCCGGGTCGACGACGACTGGCATGTGAGCTCTCCCCGTTGGGTCAGTGGTGGTGTCGCAAGGTCAGTAGAGGTTGTTCCAGCCGGTGCCGGGGCCCGGGCGCACCTTGCTGTCATCCGTGAGCAGGGCGAAGGCGACCTCTCCATGGTCGACGACCTCGTCCTCGGCGAAGAGCACCTTCTCGGCCTGCTCTTGCGTCACGGCGATAGTCAGCACGGTCTGCGGGATCTCGGCGGTGGTCTCGGCGCCGTCATCGCTCACTGTGGTCTTCTTGGTCGTGGTGGAGCTTGAGCCCACGCCGAGCACGAGGACGCGGTCGAGCAAGATCCGAACCTTGTCGGGAGGGCCGGCGGTTTCGCCGTCCCCTGGCACGGGCAGGTGGTAGATCGCCACTTCGGAGCCCGGCGTCACGAAGCCGGCCACCCGGTAGGGGTCGCTGAGCTCGACCGAGATGGCCTGCATGCCCTTCGGGATTGCCAGCGCGCTGCTTTGCACCTGGGAGCCGAACTTGTCGGCGATGATCTGCTCGCCCGGGTAGATGGTCGTGGTGGCCACCGAGCCCTTGAGCGAGTCGATGCTGTTGAGCGCGCCCGGGAGTTTGTCAGCCACCGGCACCGGCTGCAGCTGAAGCTTGCCGCTCTCGGCTGCGGCGTCGATGGTCTCGCCGGGGTCGATCTGCTGGACCGCACGCAGCACCTTGACGGTGTCGTACTTCGACTGTGCCCGGCTGTCGGCGCCGCGGACATACAAGAAGACCAGGCTGGCGCCGATCAGCGCGACCACGGTCGCCAGGAGCAGCAAGACTGAGCGTCGGTTCATGGTGCTGCGGCACCCCTTCGATGGAGGAGCAGACCCGTGCTGCTCCTTGGTGGGCTTGTCATGCGAGCACCAGATGCAGTAGCCTCCCGGCCCGTTTCCGGCGCTCGGCGGCGACTCTAATGGTCTAGTCAGAGGCCTGTCCCGGAAATGAAAGAACACGTAAAGAGGCCCCCGGAGAGGTCCGGAAACCGAGGATTTATCGGCAATTGGGGGTTAGAGTCCGCGCTGACTCAGACCGGTCTAGTCCCACCGGCGTGGCCCACGGTCACGGTCTCCACCGGATCCTTGAGCCGCACCCTCAGTCAGGGCAGGTAGAGGGCGGTGATGTCGTCCTTGCACTCGCGCATCACGACGTTGCGACGGAGCTTGAGGCTGGGTGTGAGCTGGCCGGTCTCCTCGGTCCACTCGCCGGGGAGGATGACGAACTTGCGGATCGACTCGGCACGCGAGACAGCGGTGTTCGCGTCCTCGACGGCCGCCTCGATCGCCGCCCGCAGGTCGGGGTCGTCGACCAGGTCCGCGATGGTGCCGGACTTCTGCATGCTCTCGGCCCAGAAGGCGAACGCCTCGGGATCGATGGTGACCACGGCCCCGATGAACGGTCGACCGTCGCCGACCACCATGCACTGCGAGACCAGCGGGTGGGCACGCAGGCGGTCTTCGAGCACCGCGGGTGCGACGTTCTTGCCGCCGGCGGTGACGATGATCTCCTTCTTGCGCCCGGTGATTCGCACGAAGCCCTGGTCGTCAACCTCGCCGATGTCGCCGGTGTGCAGCCAGCCTTCGGCGTCCAGTGTCTCGGTGGTCGCCTCGGCGTTGTTCCAGTAGCCACCGAAGACCTGGCCGCCGCGGAAGAGCAGTTCGCCATCCTCGGCGACGCGCACGGTGGTGCCGGGCAGAGGTCGGCCGACGCTGCCGATCTGGACGGCATCGGGAGAATTGACGGTGAGCGCGGCCGTGGTCTCGGTGAGGCCGTATCCCTCCAGCACGACCAGCCCGATGCCGCGGTAGAAGTGGCCGAGGCGGGGGCCGAGCGGTGCGCCGCCTGAGATGGCGTAACGACACCGGCCGCCCAGCGCCGCCGTCAGGCGGCCATAGACCAGCCGGGCGAACACCGTGTGCTGGGCGCGCACCGAGATCGGGATCCGACCTCGCTCCCCGCCGCGGGACCAGGCGACAGCGACCTCGGTGGCCCGACCGAACAGCCGTCCCTTGCCGTCGGCCGTCGCGTTCTGCGAGGCGGTGTTGTAGACCTTCTCGAAGACCCGTGGGACCGCCAAGATGAACGTCGGGCGGAACGACTGTAGGTCGGGCAGCAGGTTGGCGATGTCGGCGCTGTGCCCGATCCGCACCCCGTGGTGGACGGCAACCGCCTGGATGACGCGGGCGAACACATGCGCCAGAGGGAGGAAGAGCAGGGTGCAGGCGTCCTCTGCGTCGATGACCTCGTGCAGCTCGGTGACCGCGCCGTTGATCTCCGCCTGGAAGTTGCCGTGGGTCAGCGCGCATCCCTTCGGGCGGCCGGTCGTGCCCGAGGTGTAGATGAGGGTCGCCAGGTCCTCAGGGCCGGCCTGGGTGCGCCGCTCCTCGAGAACGTCGTCGCCGATGTCCGCGCCAAGACGAGTGAGGACCTCGACCGCCTTGTCGGCCAGCGACCACACCTGGTGCAGCTCGGGGAGGTCGGCGCGGACCTCCGCGATCCTGGCCAAGTGCTCGGAGCCCTCGGCCACGACGGCCGAGGCACCAGAGTCGCCCAGGATCCAACCGATCTGCTCCGCGGACGAGGTCTCATAGACAGGCACCGTCACCGCCCCGGCGAACCAGATCGCGTAGTCGACCAGAGTCCACTCATAGCGCGTGCGCGAGATCAGCGCGACGCGGTCGCCCGGACCGACTCCGGCGGCGATCAACCCCTTGGCGACCGCGGAGACCTCGGTCAGGAACTCCGCGGCGCTCACCTCGACCCAATCCGTCTCCTGGCGGCGGCTGAAGAGCGTCCGATCCGGTGTCGTCGAGCCGTGGCGCACCACGGCATCGGTCAGGTTGCCCTCCACCGGGAGGTCCGCTGCAGGCGTGCTGTACTCCCTCAACGACTCCTCCTCCGGCCTCGCGATCACGGACTCGCACCGCACGTTACCGCTCGGGCCGAGGACCGCCCGGTGCGGTCCGGTACGCTCCTCGAGAGCGCCCGACACACTCGTCCGGGGCCCCACTTGCCCACGCCGTACACCCAGGAGTCGAAGGTCTGATGCCCGAGCAGACGACCTCGTCGATCGTCATCGCCGCCGATCCGGCCACGATCCTCGACGTGGTCGCCGACTTCTCGGCGTACCCCCTCTGGGCGAAGGGCGTGCGCTCGGCGGACGTGGTGGCCGAGTTCGACGACGGCCGAGCCGAGCGGGTCCGCTTCCATCTGGACATGCCGCCGATCCGGGACGACTACACCCTGCAGTATCGCTGGAGCCCCGAGGGCGTCGCCTGGTGGCTGGTCGAGGGCCGCGTGCTCACCCACATGGACGGTGCCTACCTCCTGCGCGAGCTCGGAGACGGGACGACCGAGGTGACCTATCGGCTGGCCCTGGACGTCGCGATCCCGCTCATCGGCCTGATCAAGCGACGCGGCGAGAAGATCATCATCGACTCGGCGTTGAAGGGGCTCAAGGGCCGGGTCGAGGGACAGTGAGCCACCCGAAGCCGCGCGACCCCGCCGGTGGGTGACGTGCGTACGCTCCTGTTCACCGGCAAGGGCGGGGTAGGCAAGTCGACGATCGCGGCCGGCACCGCCGCCCTGGCCGCCGAGCGTGGCCTGCGCACGCTGGTGCTCTCGACCGATGCCGCCCACTCGCTGGCCGATGCGCTCCAGACGCCCGCTGGACCGGAGCCGACGCCCGTCGCCGAGTGCCTGTGGGTGCAGCAGGTCGACGCACAGCTGCGCTTCCAACAGTCCTGGGCGGTGATTCAGGGCTACCTGCTCTCGGTCCTCGACATCGCCGGCGTGGATCCTATGGCGGCGGAGGAGCTGACGGTCATCCCGGGCGCGGAGGAGGTGCTGGCGCTCCTGGAGCTCCGCGTGCAGGCGCGCTCCGGTGACTACGACCTCATCGTCGTCGACTGCGCGCCGACCGCCGAGACGCTGCGGCTGCTCGCCCT
This sequence comes from Nocardioidaceae bacterium, assembly GCA_039811985.1. Lineage (GTDB taxonomy): Bacteria > Actinomycetota > Actinomycetes > Propionibacteriales > Nocardioidaceae > Nocardioides. The sequence goes on from JBDHZT010000012.1 coordinate 25,725, forward strand.
CCCCGAGGCGCTGGGGTGGTACATGACGCGCGTGCTGCCCGTCGAGCGACGCGTCGTCCGCGCCCTGAAGCCGGTGCTGACGCGGGCCACGGGCATGCCCATGCCCGAGGACACGGTGTTCGACGCGATCGAGCGGCTCCACCAAGAGCTCGACGAGGTGCACGACCTGCTCACCGGGCCCGACGCCTCCGTGCGGCTGGTGCTGACACCGGAGAGCGTGGTGCTCGCCGAGGCACGCCGCTCCCACACCACCCTCTCGCTCTACGGCTACCGCGTCGACGGTGTCGTCGCCAACCGGGTGTTCCCGGCCGACGGCGATGATCCGTGGCTGGCTGGCTGGGTCGCCGCCCAGACCGAGGTCCTCGGTCAGGTGGAGGAGTCCTTCGCCGGGCTCCCGATGTGGACCTCGCCCTATCGGCCCAGCGAACCGCTGGGTGTGACGGTGCTGACCGAGGTCGCTAGGGAGGCGTACGACGACGCAGACCCGGTCGCGACCCCGGTCGGAGCGGACCCGCTCCGAGTGACCCGATCTGCCGGTGGCTCGGTGCTGCACTTGGCTTTGCCCAACGTGACCAGCGCCGAGGTCGATCTCGCCAGGAATGGTGACGACCTGGTCATGACCGTGGGGGCCTATCGTCGTCTCCTGACCCTGCCGGCCGGTCTGGCCAGGCACCAGGTCGTGGGCGCCCGGGTGGACCAGGGCGAGCTGCAGGTGAGGTTCGAGGAGAGATCGTGACAGGCGAGGAGACGCCACCCGAGGTCGGCTCACTGGGGGAGGAGACCGCCAAGCTGCTCGGCGCGCTGACCGGCTGGGCGCGCGAACAGGGCGCGGACCTGGGCGCGGGTGCCGTCGCCGCGGCGGCCCACGCCGCCGCGAGCATGCAGGATCTCAACGAGCATCTCGCCACCGACGCGGCCGAGTGCCGCTACTGCCCGATCTGCCGCGCCATCGAGCTGGTCCGGGACACTCCGCCCGAGGTGCGCGCCCATCTGCTCACCGCCACCACCTCGCTGATGCATGCGGCAGCCGCGTTGCTGGCGACCACCGTGCCCGACCAGCGGTCGGGTGGTTCGTCGCGGGGCCCGGACGTGGAGCACATCGACGTCCGCGGCGGTGCGGGTGAAGATAGCGACGGAGACGCCTGGGCGGACGACTCCGACGACGCTGTCGATCCGACGACGAGCACTGCCGAGGAGCGGGACCAGTGAGCCTGACCATCGGCATCGACGTCGGCGGCACCAAGATCGCCGGGGGAGTGGTCGACAAGGACGGCACTCTCCTCGAGGAGCATCGGGTCCGCTCGCCCGCCGCCGATCCCCAGGAGGTCGAGCGGGCGATCGTGGACCTGGTCGACACCCTGCGCAACGACCGCGACATCGCCGCGGTCGGCGTCGGCGTGGCGGGCTACGTCGACAAGGCCCGCTCGGTGGTCATGTTCACGGCCAACATGGCCGTCCGGGACCTCGACCTCCGGGCCGACCTGGAGAAGCTGCTGGACCTCCCCGTCGCCGTGGAGAACGACGCGAATGCGGCCGCCTGGGGCGAGTTCGCCTTCGGCGCCGGAGCCGACGTCGACGACTTCCTGCTGATCACCATCGGCACCGGGGTCGGAGCCGGGATCGTGCTCGACGGCCACCTGCATCGCGGTGCGTTCGGCGTCGCCGGCGAGGTCGGCCATATGCGGGTGGTGCCGGACGGGCGCCCCTGTGGTTGCGGCAACCGGGGCTGCCTCGAGCAGTACACCAGCGGCACCGCCCTGGTCCGTGAGGCCCGCGCCGCCATCGCCGCAGGCGATGCGCGGGGGTCGACGGTCCTCGACCGAGCCGGCGGCGACCTGTCCCAGGTCACCGGGCCACTCCTCACCCAGGCCGCACGTGACGGTGACGCATTCGCCATCGAGCAACTCGCCACCCTGGGCCGCTGGCTGGGTGAAGGGATCGCGGCGCTGACCGCCGTCTTGGACCCGGCCGTCGCGGTGGTCGGCGGTGGCGTCAGCGCCGCGGGCGACCTGCTGCTGGAGCCCGCTCGCGAGGCGTTCGCCGATGCCCTGATCGGCCGCGGGCACCGACCGATGCTCGAGATCCGACCCGCCATCCTCGGCAACCGCGCCGGCATCGTCGGCGCGGCCGACCTGGCCCGGCGGTGAGCCCCGCGGTGTCGGGAGCCGTGAACTCGTGGCCGTGAACCAGCGCAGGGGTGTCATCGTCGGCGTCGACGTCGGCGGGACCAAGGTGCTCGCCGGTGTGGTGAACTCCCGCGGGCGCGTCGTCGACATCGCCCACCGGACCACCCCCGGCCGCCGCGTCAACCCCGAGATGGTCGAGGAGGCCGTCGTCGCCGCCGTACTCGATGTCGCCGGCGACCGTCCGGTGCGCGGTGTGGGCATCGCGGCGGCGGGCTTCGTGGACGCGGAGAACGAGCGCGTCATGTTCGCGCCCCACCTCCCCTGGCAGGGCGAGAAGGTGCGGGCCGGCTTCGCGCAGCGGCTGGGCGTGCCGGTCGTCTTGGACAACGACGCGAACTGCGCCGCCGTCGCCGAGTGGGCGTACGGCGCGGCGCGCGGCGCCGACTCTGCCCTGATGATCACGCTCGGCACCGGAATCGGCGGGGCCATCCTCCTCGGCGGTCGCGTGCTGCGTGGGATCAACGGGATGGCCGGCGAGTTCGGCCACATGCAGGTGGTGCCCGACGGGCGGAGCTGTGACTGTGGTGGCCAGGGCTGCTGGGAGGAGTACTGCAGCGGCAGCGCGCTGGTGCGCTATGCGCGGGAGATGCTCGGGCAGGGGCCGACGATGCTTGAGGAACTGTGCGGTGGCAGTCCCGATCAGCTCACCGGGCCGATGGTCACCGAGGCTGCCGCCGCCGGCGATCTGGCCGCCCGGCAAGCATTCGCCACGGTCGGAACCTGGCTAGGTGTCGGTGCGGCCAACCTGGCGGCCGCGCTCGATCCGGAGGAGATCGTGGTCGGCGGTGGCGTCGCGGACGCGGGAGAGCGGCTGCTGGCTCCGGCCCGGATCGCCCTCGGGCAGTCCCTGGTCGGCAGCGGCCACCGAGTGCTGCCCGAGCTCGTGGCCGCGCAGCTCGGCCCGCAGGCGGGCCTGGTCGGTGCGGCGGTGTTGGTGCGTCGCCAGCTGCTACGTCGTGAGCGGTCGGGCCTTAGACCTGGGCGCCGTCGTCCCAAGGATCGCGAGGCCCGCTGGGCATGGCGCTGACCAGATAGCCGAAGCCGCCCAGGAACCAGATCACCAGCAGGGCGCTGAGGAAGACCGGCAGGGCGATCGAGAAGACCACGATGGCCAACAGGCACAGCGGCGCCCCCAGCACACCGACCCAGGCCAACAGGACGGCCGGCTCCGGCCAGGGCATGGCCGGAGGGTCCGGTGGCACGAACCCGTCGCCGTCTAGGTCCTCGTCCAGGTCTTCCGGCACGTCGTCGGGGGTCGGCCCGGCACCTGGCGCGGTGCCAGTGGCGGCACCCGGATCGCCGACCGGCGCGAGATCCTCGTCAGTCAGGTCAGGCCGATCGCCGTAGTTCTCGACGATCGCCTGCCAGAGGGCGTCCTCCTGGGATTCCCGCTCCGCTCCGGTCTCCTCCTCCGGGCGCCCCTCGCCGCGAGTGGCGTCGGAGTCGCTCACGAGCCTGCCGTGACCTTGGCGATGAACTCCGCGGACTCGGCGAAGATCGTCTCGGCGTCGTTGTCGAGGGTGGCCACGTGGAAGCTGTCGTCGAGCCGACGCATGGTGACCTCCGAGGAGACACCTTCGACGATCAGCGGCTCGGACGACTCGTCGACGACGTGGTCGACCGTCGAGCGGAAGTAGAGGATCGGTGCCGTGATCCGACCAAGATCGCCGATCAGCGGTCGCCATGCCGACATCATCGAGTGGGTCGCCTTCAGCGGCGTCTTGGGATAGGCGTGCTCATCCATCCCGGGCTTCTTGATGTCGTTGGCGATCGCCGGGAAGGCCGGCACCAGATGCTTGAGCACCGGCAGGGCCAGCACGTCCTTGCGCAGCGTCCGGACGGCTGGGTTGACCAGCACGACGCCCGCAAGGCCATCGGGGTGATCGGCTGCCAGGCGGAGCACCAGCGCGCCGCCCATGGACAGCCCACATGCGACGACGACGTCGTTCTCGGCGCTGAGCTTGGCGTAGGCGCGCGAGATCTCGCCGTACCAGTCGTTCCACGTGGTCCGGTTCATCTCCCGCCAAGTGGTGCCGTGGCCGGGCAGGCGCGGCACTTCGACGGCGTACCCCAACTCGGCCAGATGCTCGCCCCACGGTCGCATCGAGAACGGCGAGCCAGTGAAGCCGTGGCTGAGCAGCACCCCGATCGAGCGTCCGCCGGTGAGGTCGGGCTGCGCCGGTCGGGACAGGGGAGCGGCGTGCGGAGAGACGGCCATGAGGGCATTGTGCCTGCTTGCCGGTCACGGGGCGAGTGGCCGGGCGGTGCCTCCTGCCTCGATCGGGCCAGACGGTCTAGTCTCGTGGCAGAGCGGCCGAAACGTGCGACGGCTCGGGTGAGGGTCATCAGCAGAGGAAGGCTTGGCGGGCGTTGTACTGGTTCTTGAAGTGGATCGCGGTTGGCCCCTGGCTCAAGCTGGTGTTCCGGCCGCGGGTCGAGGGCGCCGAGCACGTTCCGTTGGAGGGTCCGGCGATCCTGGCCAGCAACCACCTCTCCTACGCCGACTGGCTCTTCATGCCGCTGACCCTGCCGCGTCGGGTGACGTTCGTGGCCAAGGCGGAGTACTTCACCACACCGGGGCTCAAGGGCTGGTTCCAGCGCCGTTTCTTCTCCGGAACCGGTCAGGTGCCCATCGACCGGTCCGGGGCCACCGCTGCGGAGGGCGCACTTACCTCGGCCAAGCGGATCTTGGACCAAGGTGAGCTGTTCGGCATCTATCCCGAAGGCACTCGGTCCCACGACGGACGGCTCTATCGCGGGCGGACCGGGGTCGCCCGGCTGGCACTGGAGACCGGCGTGCCGGTGATCCCGGTTGCCGTGATCGGCACCGATGTGGTCGCGCCGCCCGGCAAGAAGTTCGGCGCCTGGACGCGGCCGCTGGTTCGCTTCGGGGCGCCGCTGGACTTCTCCCGCTACGAGGGGATGGCCGGTGATCGCTACATCCTCCGCTCGGTCACCGACGAGATCATGTACGAGATCATGCGGCTGTCCGGTCAGGAGTACGTCGACCAGTACTCCTCCAAGGCCAAGGAGGCCGCCAAGGAGTCGGCTGCCAAGGCCAAGAGTGAGCTGCGTCGGGTCGAGCGGGAAGCGGCCGCCGAGAAGAAGGCCGCCGCCGAGGAGAAGAAGGCATCCTGAGCGCTCAGTCTGGCTCCGCGGTGGAGGCCGAGTCGGTGTGGCGCTCGCCAGCGGCGGTCGCCGTGGCGGATCGCCTGTTCCGGGCGCTGGCGGTGCTGCGCGTCGTCGTCCTGGTCAACGCGATTGGGCTCAACCTGTGGCGGGCGCAGAACTTCGAGCATCCGACCGCCGGCGTCCTGGTGGTCCTTGGACTGGTGGCATGGACGGCCTTCGCGGTGTGGGCGTACGGCGTCCCTGGTCGTCGTACCGCCTGGCTGTTGATCGCCGACCTCGCCGTCGCCGTGGCGGCGATCGCCGCCTCCCCGATCGTCAAGGGCGACGCGATGCGCGCCACGATCCCGGGCTTCTGGGTGATGGGCGCGCTGCTGGCCTGGGCCATCCACTGGCGCTGGCAGGGCGGCCTGATCGCGGCGACGGTGCTCTCGGTGGCCGACTGGTCGGTCCGGCCGGAGTTCACCCAGAGCAACTACGGCAACACGTTCTTGCTGATGATCGGCGGGCCGATCGTTGGCTACATGGCCGGTTCGCTGCAGCAGATGGCCGCCGAGCGTGACCTCGCCGAGCGTCGCGCGGCCGCCGCGGCGGAGCGGGCCCGGCTTGCCCGTGCTGTTCATGATGGCGTGCTCCAGGTGCTCTCCTTGCTCCAGCGCCGGGGTGGGGAGCTGGGCGGCGACCTTGCCGACCTCGGCCGACTCGCTGGAGAGCAGGAGGAGGCGCTGCGGTCGCTGATCCGCCAGCAGGACGCGGTCGGGGTTCCCGGTGGCGCTTCTTCGGTCGGCGGTGGTGCGTCGCCGGTGGATCTCGCGGCCGAGCTCGAACGGCTGGCATTGGTGCGACCGCCGGTGGTCTCGGTTGCCACCCCGGGGGGACCGGTCATGCTCCCCGCCGATCGGGCCCTGGAACTGGTGGCCGTCGCCCGTGCCTGTCTCGACAACGTCGCCCGACATGTCGGCCCCGATGACCCTGCCTGGCTGCTGCTGGAGGAGGTCGGCGACGAGATCGTGCTCAGCGTGCGCGACGAAGGCCCCGGGATCCCCGACGGACGCCTCGCCGCCGCGGAAGCCGAAGGTCGGCTCGGGGTGTCCCAGTCGATCCGGGGTCGGATCGCCGACCTCGGCGGCCGCGCCACGCTGAGCAGCGGCAGCTACGGAACCGAGTGGGAGCTCACCATCCCCCGCTCCGGGTAGGGTCGGCCGACATGGGAGACGCCGCGATCCGGGTGATGGTGGTCGACGACCACCCCATGTGGCGAGACGCGGTCGAGCGCGACCTGATCGAGGCGGGCTTCGACGTGGTGGCGGTCGCGGCGTCCGGGGCGGAGGCGCTGGCTCGGTTCCCCGCGGCCCGACCGCAGGTGGTCGTGCTGGACCTGCAGATCCCTGAGCCCAACGGCGTGCAGGTGACGACCGAGGTGGTGGCCGTGGACCCCTCCGCGCGGGTACTGATCCTCTCCGCGTCAGGGGAGCAGGCCGATGTGCTGGCCGCGGTCAAGGCCGGCGCCACCGGCTATCTGGTCAAGTCGGCCTCCCGTGAGGAGTTGATCAGAGCCGTGCATCGGGTGGCACAGGGTGACACCGTGTTCACCCCAGGCTTGGCCGGTTTGGTGCTGGGCGAATACCGCCGCCTCTCCGAAGGACCGCCCTCCGACCCGGACACCCCGAGACTGACGGAGCGCGAGACCGAGGTGCTCAAGATGGTGGCCAAGGGGATGAGCTACAAGCAGATCGCCGAGCGCCTGTTCCTCTCCCACCGCACCGTGCAGAACCACGTGCAGAACACCTTGCGCAAGCTGCAGATGCACAACCGGGTGGAGCTGACCAGGTATGCCATCGAGCAGGGTCTCGACCAAGACGAATGACTGCCTCGTCACACCCCGCCTCAGCCCCACGCTTGAGCGCAGGGCTGAGGTCGTACCTCTCGATCCTCGGCTACCAGAGCCCGCCCCCACCCACGTGGGAGAGCCTGGTCGAGCTGCATCACGGGCATCTCGCCACCGTCCCCTACGAGAACCTCGGCATCATGTTGGGGCGGCCGCCATCGGTGGAGGTCGATGCGACGCTGGATCGCCTCGCGTCGCAGGGTCTGGCGGGCTACTGCTTTCACCACAACGGCGTCTTCGCGGCGCTGCTCGAGGCGTTGGGCTTCTCGATCGAGCTACGGCACGGACATGTCTACTCCGGCGCCGAGGACCGCGCCGACCACTCGCTCAACCACCTCGTCATCGTGGTGGCGGCTCTGCCGACAGACAGCAACCCGACCGGGCGATGGTGGGCCGATGTCGGGCTCGGCGAGGGCTTCGTGGACCCGCTCCCGCTGGTGGACGGAGAGCACCGGCAGGGCGTCTTCTGCTATCGGCTTAGTGACGTCACCGAGGACGGCTGGTCCTTCCTGCACACCCCGGAAGGGTCGTTCGACGGCGTCGAGATCTCGCACCGCCCCCTCGACATCTCGGCGGCGCACCGCGAGGTCGCCTCCTCCACGCCCTTCACCCGCTTCCTCGTCGTGCAGCGCCGAGATGCGACCGGTTGGGACACGCTTCGTGGCTGCATGCTGCAACGAAGCGGGCCTGCTCCGGAGAGAACCGAGCTCACGACGTACGACGATTGGCGCGCGGCGCTCGCCGACCGGTTCGGGTTGCGCCTGGACCACGTCGACCAGGACGAGCTCGACGCCCTGTGGGAGCACACGCTGGCCGCCCATCGGACCTGGGTCGAGGCCGGGCGACCATGAGCAGCACCGAAGGAACGCGCGAGGGGCTGGTGGATGAGGCGGACGGCCTCTATGCGCTGCCGCTCGGCGAGTTCACCTCGGTCCGCGATGCCCGCGCCAAGGAGCTGAAGGGCACCGATGCCGCGCTGGCGGCCGCGGTCAAGGCACTCCGCAAGCCGACCGTCGCCGCCTGGGTGGTGAACCTGCTGGTGCGTCGCGACAGCGACCAGGTGGAGCAGATCCTCACCGTGGGCGCCGCCCTGCGTGAGGCGCAGGCAAGCCTTGACGGCTCGGAGCTGCGCGAGCTGACCCGTCAGCGCCGACTGTTGACGTCGGCGGTCACCACGCGGGCCAGGACGCTCGCCGCCGAGGACGGGCAGCGGATCACCGACACCGTCGCCGAGCAGGTCGAGGCGACCCTCACGGCGGCGATGCTTGACGAAACGGCGGCACTGGCGCTGCGCAGTGGGCTGTTGGTCGCGCCGCTGCGGGCCACCGGCCTCGAGGCGGCCGAGGTCGGACCGTCGCTCGCCATCCCTGAGCCGCTGGGCTTCACCGCTACTCCGCGGGCGAGCGGTCCCGCCGAGGAGGATGGCCGCGGCTCGGCTCCCACGTTGTCGCTCATCGAAGGCGGAGCCGCCGACGACGCAGGTGAGGCTCGAGCTGCGCGTCGTGCGCGAGAGCAGGCTCGCCGGGAGGCCAAGGAGGCGCTTCTCGACGCTCGCGCCGCCCTTTCCCGAGCGCAGCGCGCGCGGACGCGGACCTCCGCCGAGGTCGACGAGCTCGACGCGACGGCTCTCAGACTGGCGTCGGAGATCGACGAGCTGCGTCGTCGTACTGTCGCGCTCGAAGCAGAGGCCGAGGACAACGACGAGCGCCTAGGCGATGCGCGTGAGGCGCTCACCACGGCGGACGAGGAGCTCGCCACTGCCGAGTCGGCTCGGGACGAGGCGCAGGAGTATCTCGACTCGCTCGACTGACGCCCGAGCCGGCGCCCCGGCGGGGCTACTGGGCCCAGCCCTTCGAGCGGGCGACGGCGTCGGTCCAGCGGGCGTAGGCGGCGTCGGCGGCCGCACGGTCCAGGGAAGGCTCGAAGCGTCGATCCAGGGCCCAGGTCCGGCGCAGGTCGTCGGGAGAGGCCCAGACGCCGACACCGAGGCCAGCCAGGAAGGCGGCGCCGAGTGCAGTGGTCTCCACGATCTTCGGTCGCTCCACTGGCACGCCCAGTTGGTCGGCCTGGATCTGGCAGAGCAGGTCGTTGGCGGCGGCGCCGCCGTCGACCCGCAGTGACTCCCCGAGCGGCATGGTCGCGAGCACGTCACGCACCTCGAAGGCGATGGCCTCCAAGGTCGCGCGCACGAGGTGGGCGCGGGTGGTGCCTCGGGTCAGCCCGATGATCAGTCCGCGTGCCTGCGGATCCCAGTGGGGTGCACCGAGCCCGGTCAGCGCCGGCACGAACACCACGTCGCCGGAGTCGGGCACCGAGGAGGCCAACGCCTGCGTCTCCCGGGCCGAGCCGATGATCTGCAGCCCGTCCCGCAGCCACTGGACTGCAGCTCCGGTGACGAAGATCGAACCCTCCTCGGCATAGGTCAGCACCCCGTCCGGCGAGCGCCAGGCAGCGGTGCTGAGGAGTCCAGCCTCGGAGTGGCGCACGGTCGTGCCAATGTTGGTCAAGATGAACGACCCGGTGCCGTAGGTGCACTTGGAGTCCCCGGGGTCGAGGCAGGTCTGCCCGAACAGAGCCGACTGCTGGTCGCCGGCGATGCCCGTGATGGGCAGGGAGAGACCGCAGAAGGTCGCCGGGTCGGTCGTCGCGATCTCGCCCCAGCTGGGCACGAGCTCGGGTAACGCGTCGCGCGGCACGCCGAACAGCTCGCACATCTCGTCGGACCAGTCGCCTGTGGCGAGGTCGAACAGCAGCGTGCGTGACGCGTTGGACACATCGGTGACGTGCCAGGTGCCGCGCGACATCCGGGCGATCAGGTAGGAGTCGACGGTGCCGAGCGCATACCTCCCGGACTCTACGAGCGCCCAGGTGTGCGGCTCGTTCTCCCGGAGCCAGGTGAGCTTGGTGGCGGAGAAGTACGGGTCCAGCCTGAGCCCGGTCACCTCCGCGACTCGTTCCTCGTGACCCGCCTCCTGCAGGCGGAGGCAGATGTCGGCCGTACGTCGGTCCTGCCAGACGATCGCTCGGCGGGGTGAGGACAGCGTCTCGCGATCCCACAGGGCAATGGTCTCGCGCTGGTTGGTGATGCCGACGGCCCGCAGCTGGCTGGCGTCGTAGGACGCCAGCGCCTCACGGGTGGCCGCCAGCGTCGCCTGCCAGATCTCTTCGGGCTCGTGCTCGACCCAGCCCGGACGCGGGAAGTTCTGAGTGAACTCCTGATAGCCCTTGACGGCGATCGTCCCCTCGTCGGTGACGATGACCGCGGTGACACCGGTCGTGCCGGCGTCGATGGCCAGGATGCTCATTGCTCCTCCTCAGGGGGCCTCCGTGCAGGATCGGGCGGCCCTGGTCGGAGCGTAGTGGGTCGCCGACTCCTGCAGGAGTCGGGCTGGCGTCGTCACAAGTCGCCGTCACAATGGGGTGTGGTCGATCACGAGCCGGCGCGGTCCCTGTCGCGGCGGGGGGTGCTGCTCGCCGCCGGATCGAGCGTGCTGGCGGGCTGCACGGGGGAGGGGGGCCCAGGCTCGACGGCCTCACCCGGCGGGAGCGCGTCGTCGGACGCTCCGCACGGATCTCCGTCCTCGGCCGAGTCCTCCCCAGGGGGACCGACGCTGCCGAACGTCGAGCGCTGGCAGCCGAGCCCGGGGGACCTCGAGCCCGAGTGCAAGCTCGCAGCCGTGCGTCACCTCGAGGAGCTCGGCAATGGGCCGCGCATCGCGACTGAGGCGATCATGGCGCAGTACGGCGGTCTCCTCGACGACACCGCCAGCGTGCTGGTCCCGTGTCGGTCCTGGCGGCTGCTGCGCCGACGAGTGGCCGAGGGCGGTCGGACCTACGACGTGAGACTGACGCGGGTGAGCGCATCTCGTTGGCGCATCACCGAAGTGCGTCCGTCGCGGCCCGGACCGCCCTTGGCGAAGCCGTCCACGCTGGCCCAGGAGGTGGTCACCCACCACCGGATCGACCTCCCGCCCGCGGCCAGGGCTGACGTGTTGTCGGGTCAGATCCATGATGCGGTCCTGGCGACCATGCTCGCCCTCGCCAAGCCCTATCGGATCGGGGTGTCGGTGCTGCGATCGGGGCACCCGACGTACGTCTTCGGCACCGACCGGCCCAGCGACCACCCCCAAGGCCTGGCCTTCGACACCTGGCGGATCAACGACCGCGCGGTGGTCGATCCGGACACGCCCGAGCGGCTGGTCACGGCCTTCATGCGGGCCGCGGCCGAGGCGGGCTCCGACAACGTCGGAGGCCCCTACTTGCTCGGCGCCGCGCCACAGTTCTTCAGCGACGACACCCACCACGACCACGTGCACGCCGGCTTCCCCGGCTGACCCCAGCCGGCCAGCCACCACGCGGACCGGGTGACCGGGCCATCGACGGGGACCACTAGGCTCGTGAGCGGGTCCAGAGAGCCGCCGGAAGATCCCGGACGGCGCTCGGATTCGTAGCCCAGATCGACCCATCGACCTTCATGATCAGGAGCGCACCATGCGAGTGGGAGTCCTCACCGGAGGCGGCGACTGCCCCGGCCTGAACGCGGTGATCCGCGGCGCCGTACGCAAGGGTGTCGACACCCACGGCTTCGAGTTCGTCGGTTTCCGCGACGGCTGGAAGGGCCCGCTGGAGAACCTCACCATGCCGCTCGGCCTGGAGCAGGTGGACGACATCTTGGCCCGCGGCGGCACCATCCTCGGGTCCTCGCGCACGAACCCGTTCAAGCTCGACGGTGGCGTGGAGCGGATCAAGGACAGCCTGGCGGCAAGCGGGGTCGACGCCCTGCTCGCGATCGGTGGCGAGGACACCCTCGGTGTCGCCACCAAGCTGGCCGAGCTGGGTGTCAAGGCCGTCGGGGTGCCGAAGACGATCGACAACGACCTCAGCGGCACCGACTTCACCTTCGGCTTCGACACCGCGGTCAGCATCGCCACCGAGGCGATCGACCGGGTCCGAACCACTGCGGAGTCGCACCACCGGGTCCTGGTCATCGAGGTGATGGGCCGGCACGCGGGCTGGATCGCGCTGCACTCCGGCATGGCCAGTGGTGCCAACGTGGTGCTGATCCCCGAGGTCCCCTTCGACATCGAAGAGGTTGCCGGGCTGGTCAAGAGTCGCTTCGCGACCGGGCACGCACCCCTCGTCGTCGTCTCCGAGGGCGCTGTGCCGCGGGAGGGCGGCGCCATGACCCTGCAGTCCGGCGAGGTCGACGCGTTCGGCCACGTCCGTCTCGGCGGGATCGCCGACCGGGTCGCCGAGGAGCTTGAGGCGCGCACCGGCTTGGAGTCCCGCTCCGTGGTGCTGGGCCACCTCCAGCGCGGCGGCACGCCCACGGCGTTCGACCGCTGGCTCGCCACCCGCTTCGGTCTGCATGCCAGCGACGCCATCGCCGAGGGCGACTTCGGCAAGATGATGGCGTTGCGCGGCACCGACATCGTGCGGGTGCCGCTCGCGGAGGGCACCAGCGAGCTCAAGTTGGTCACCCCGGAGAAGTACGCCGAAGCGGCCGTCTTCTTCGGCTGATCGCGTCCTCTGGCGCACCGTCGGCGGATGCCGCTCGCAGGGACGCCAGCGCGTACCCTGTTCCGGTGACCATCCCCGACCTCGACACGCTGCACGTGCTCGGTCCCGCACAGCAGCCGAGCTACCCTGATCGCGCCCAGAGGGACGCGGCGGTGGCGAAGCTGCGGACCATGCCGCCGTTGGTGTTTGCGGGAGAATGTGACGAGCTCACCGAGAAGATCGGTGCCGTCGCCCGCGGGGAGGCGTTCCTGCTCCAGGGCGGCGACTGCGCCGAGACACTCGCGGGAGTGACCGCGGACAACGTCCGCAACAAGCTCCGTGTCCTGCTGCAGATGGCGGTGGTGCTCACCTACGCGGCGTCGGTGCCGGTGGTCAAGGTCGGCCGGCTCGCGGGTCAATACGCCAAGCCTAGATCCTCCGACGTCGAGACCCGCAACGGTGTCTCGTTGCCGGCGTACCGCGGCGACGCCGTCAACGGCTTCGAGTTCACCGAGGAGGCGCGTCGCCCCGACCCGCAGCGGCTGCTCGACGTCTACAACGCCTCAGCGGCGACGCTGAACTTGGTGCGGGCCTTCGTCACCGGCGGCTACGCCGACCTGCGCCAGGTGCACACCTGGAACACCGACTTCGTGCGCGAGTCGCCGATCGGTCAGCAGTATGAATCGGTCGCCAACGAGATCGAGCGCGCGCTGACCTTCATGACCGCCATCGGGGCCGACCCGGACGAGTTCCATCGCGTCGATGTGCACTCTTCCCACGAGGCGTTGCTGCTGGAGTACGAACACGCGATGACCCGCATCGACTCGCGCACCCAGCTGCCGTACGACGTCTCCGGTCACTTCGTCTGGATCGGTGAGCGCACCCGCCAGATCGACAACGCCCACGTCGAGCTGCTCAGCCACATCCGCAACCCGATCGGCGTCAAGCTCGGCCCGGGCGTCTCGCCCGACGACGCGTTGGCGCTCGCCGCCCGGCTCAATCCGGACAACCAGGCGGGCCGACTCACCTTCATCACCCGTTTCGGCGCCGGTCGGATCCGCGACCTGCTACCCGAACTGGTCGAGAAGGTCACTGCCGCCGGTGTCGAGGTCGCCTGGGTGTGCGACCCGATGCACGGCAACACCTTCGAGGCGTCCTCGGGCTACAAGACCCGCGCCTTCGACGACGTGATCGCCGAGGTGCAGGGCTTCTTCGACGTGCATCGTTCGCTCGGCACCTGGCCCGGCGGCCTCCACGTCGAGCTCACGGGTGACGACGTCACCGAGTGCGTTGGCGGCGGCGAGGAGTTGGCCGAGATCGACCTGGCGAACCGCTACGAGACCGTCTGTGACCCGCGGCTGAACCGGGTCCAGTCGCTGGAGCTGGCTTTCCTGGTCGCGGAGATGCTCCGCTCGGCCGACCGGCGTCCGTGATACACGCGGTGCAGGCCCGGCTGCGATGATCGACCTCCGCTCCGACACGCTCACCGCTCCCACGCGGGGGATGCGGGCCGCGATGGCCTCCGCCGAGGTCGGCGACGACGTGTACGGCGAAGATCCGACCGTGCGCGCCCTCGAGGAGCGGGTCGCTGGTCTCTTCGGCCACGAGGCGGCCCTGTTCACTCCGACCGGGTCGCTCGCGAACCTGCTGGCCGTCCGATCACTGGTGGCGGCCGGCCAGGAGGTGCTGTGCGAGGCTTCCGCCCACATCGCTCGGGCCGAGCTCGGCGCCCATGGCGCCCTGACCGGGCTGACCATGCGGACCTGGATCCACCCGCGAGGCCAGATCGACCTGGACGTCGTACGCTCCCTGCTCGCCCCCGACATGGGGCCCTTCTTCGTGCGCACTGCTGCGATCTCCGTCGAGAACACCCACAACTTCGCCGGTGGCGCGGTCTTGCCGCTGGCGGACTTGCGGGGGCTGCGCAGCTTCGCGGACGATGCCGGCGTTCGCGTACACCTGGACGGCGCTCGGATCTGGAACGCGCACGTGGCCACCGGAGTGCCGTTGGAGCAGTACGGCGCCGTCGCCGACGCGATGGCGGTCTGCCTCTCGAAGGGACTCGGCGCCCCGGTGGGCTCGCTGGTCCTAGGGTCCGCCGACGCGATCGCCGAGGCGCGAGTCTGGCGCAAACGCCTCGGTGCCGGCATGCGCCAGGTGGGTGTGCTCGCCGCCGCCGGGCTCTACGCTCTCGACCACCACCTGGACCGGCTGGCCGATGACCATGAACATGCTCGGCTGCTTGCGGAGGCCGTCGGCCTGGATCCGGCGACGGTGGACACCAACATCGTCGTCTTCGAGCACGCGGATGCTGCCGAGTTTGTCCGCGCCGCAGCCGAGCAGGGGGTCCGGATCGCAACCGTCGGGCCCACCACCGTCCGTCTGGTCACCCACCTCGACGTCACCCGCGTCGACGCCCAGCAGGCCGCCGCCATCCTGACTGCTCTTTGACCCGCTACCTGCGTCCCTCCGGCGGCAGCCGGTGGTTCAGCGCGCCGGAGCGGGCCACTGCGAAGCGTCGACCCGGCCGACCATGCCGGGCAGCTGCCGGACGGCCTGGGCGAGGGCGCGAAGGTCGCTGTCGACCAACGCCTGGGCCCCGTCCACCAGGGCGGTCTCCGGGTGCGGATGCACGTCGACGATCACGCCGTCGGCGCCGACGGCGATCCCGGCGCGAGATAGAGGCACGATGAGGTCCTTGCGGCCTGCGGCGTGGGAGGGGTCGATGATCACGGGCAGATGGCTGGTCGCCTGGACGACCGGGACGGCCGAGATGTCGAGCGTGTTGCGGGTGGCTGGCTCGAAGGTCCGGATGCCGCGCTCGCACAGCACCACGTCGAGGTTGCCGCGCTGGGCGATGTACTCCGCCGCCATCAGCCACTCCTCGATGGTCGCCGTCATCCCGCGCTTGAGGAGCACCGGCTTGCCGGCCCGCCCGACCGCCTGCAGGAGGCCGAAGTTGGCCATGTTGCGGGTGCCGACTTGCAGCATGTCGGCGTGTTCGGCCACCACGTCGACGTCGCGCGCGTCGACCACCTCGGTGACGATCGGCAGACCGGTCTGACGCCGTGCCTCGACGAGGATCTCCAGGCCGGCGATGCCCAGGCCTTGGAAGGCGTACGGCGACGTGCGCGGCTTGTAGGCACCGCCCCGGATCAACGTCGCGCCGGCTGCCTGGGCCATCCGCGCTGCCTCGAGGGTCTGGTCGAGTGTCTCGACCGCGCACGGCCCGGCGATGAAGGTGAAGGTGTCCGGGCCGATTGGCACCGGCCGCTCGCTGCCGACCCACACGGTCGACCGCTCCGGATGGTGTTGTCGGCTGACCAGCTTGTAGGGATCGGAGATCCGATGGACGTCGGCCACACCCGGCAACGCGCGCAGGTTGAGCCCGTGGAAGGAGTCGATGTCACCCACCAGGCCGATGATCGTGCGCACCACCCCGGCGGAGACGAACGCCTCGCCTCCCACTTCTTCCACGCGGGCGACGACCCGCGCAACATCCTCCTCGGTGGCCCCAGGGGCCATCACGACGACCATGGTTCTCCTCTTTCATCGACGGCCGCTGCCGAGTCGGACATGACGAACGCCCCGGACCGGCGGCCGGGGCGTTGGGTGAAGGGTGTGGTCAGCGACCGCCCTGCCCGGAAGCTCCCGGCAGGCGGCCAAAGTAGTCCTTGCGACGCACACCAGAGACGGTAGCCACTCGGTGGTGAGACCCCCTGCGGTGTCCAGGATCCGGTCGATGACGATCCGGACCATTCTGGGGGTCTGGAGTTGGGCTGAAGCCCCAAAGCGGTCCGAATCGGCGGCAGACAGGGCCAGCCGGGTAGGGAGCATCAGACGGTGAGGTGGGTGACCTCGGCCTCGACTCGCCGACGAGGAAGCAGTTCGACGAGCAGCATGGCGGCGAGGACCAGAAGGCCACCGACGAGCATCCGCTTCGTGGCGTGCTCGCCGCCGAACAGGACGGCGAAGAGAGCCGCGAACACTGGCTCCATGGCCATGATGATCGCGCTCCGGGTGGCAGGCAGATGCGCCTGGGCCCAGGTCTGTCCCAACAGCGCGAGCGCTCCAGCGAAGACGGCCATGTAGATCAGCCGCGCCCAGTCCGCGGCGTGGGTCGGCATCGCGACACCGTCGGGGGCGGTTGCCACCCAAGCGACCACCGCGATCACGGCCAGCTGGACGACGGACATGCCGATTGCCAGCTCCGGCTTGGACCACGCGCCCAACCCGACGATGTGACCGGCATACAGCACCGCCGAGACCAGGACCAGCGCTTCGCCGTAGCCGATCGAGAACCCGTCGAGGGTGAGCACGGCGAGGCCGACCATGGCCAGAGCTACCGCGAACCAGGTCCAGCCGCCGATCCGCGTGCGCAGAATGAGCGCGGCCAGCACCGGGGTGAGCACGACGTACATCCCCGTGATGAACCCGGCCACGCTCGCCGCAGTCAGGTCGAGACCGGCGGTCTGGATGATCTGGGCGACCCCGTAGAGCAGCCCCAGCACGACCGCGTGACGCAGCGAGTCGCGGGACAGGCGGGTCAGCGAGCGGGGTGCTAATGCCGCGACGAAGACGGCGCCGATGGTGAAGCGCACGGCGAGGTAGTCCAGCAAGGACATCCGCTCGAGCAGGTCCTTGGTCATGAAGAACGTGGACCCCCACGCGGCGGTGACCCCGAGCAGCGTGAGCGTCGCGAGCAGCGCCATCCGTCGCTCGCGGGTCAACGCCGTGCCTTTGCAGTTCTGCCGGTGGTTGCGCGTTGGGCTCGGGCCCGCAGTCGCTTGAGCACCGGGATGTCGCCGTCGTCGGCGCCCCGTGATCCGGGTGTCTCCAAGATGAACGGGACACCGTCGGTGGCGAGATGCGCGAACAGTTCGATGAACGCACCGGTGCCGATGTGGCCGGCGCCGATCCGCTCGTGCCGATCGCGTGTCGACCCGCGCACGTCGAGTGAGTCGTTGGCGTGGATGAGGCGCAGTCGTCCGGGGCCGGCGACCTCGCCCAGCTGATCGAGTACGGCGGTCGCGCCGCCCGGCTCGTCCAGCGGTGCCCCCGCCGCGAAGACGTGACAGGTGTCAAGGCAGATGCCGACCTTGGGGTGGTGGTCGAGAGCGGCGAGATAGGGCTCGAGATCGGCGATGCCCGCGCACAGGGAGCGGCCCTGCCCGGCCGTGGGCTCGAGAAGCAGCCAAGGGTCGTCCTCGGTCAGTCCGTCCAGGACCGGCAGCAGGCCCTCGCGCACGCGCAGCAGCGCCGCGAGGCGACCCTCGTCCCCGGGCGACGGATCGACGTACGAACCTGTGTGGACGACGACGCCCTCGGCTCCCAGGGCAGCGGCCCTGGTCAGGTTGTGCGCGACGCTCGCGATCGAGTTGCGGTAGGTGTCTGGCGCGGGGGAGCCGGGATTGACGAGGTACGGCGCGTGCACGAAGACTCGCCAACCCCGCCCGGAGCAGGCGTCCCGGAATGCCTGATCCTGTTGCGCGTCACCGGTCGTCAGCGCCCAGCCGCGCGGATTGCCGGCGAAGATCTGAAGTGTCTCGCAGCCGAGCTCGTCGGCCTGCGCAACGGCACCGGCAACCAGACCGCGACCGACCAGGACATGGGTGCCGATCGGATTGCGGATAGCGGCAGGGCTGGCCCGTCTGGCCATCAGACCTCGTCCGGCATCACAGAGTTGGACCGGCGTCAGATCTTGTAGAGCGTGATCGTGCTGCCCTTGGGCGCGGACGAGCCGGCGGGCGGGTCGGTGCTCTTGACCAGGTCCCATCCGAGATAGTCGTCGGCCTTCTTCACCTTGACCTCGAAGCCGAGATCGATCAGCGTCTGCTTCGCCTGGTCTACCGGGGTCGCCAACACGCCACGACGGGGGATCTCGATCATCTCCGGGCCCTTGGAGACCACCAGGGTGACCTTGTCGCCGAGGTGGAGCGGCCCGCTGGTGGGGGACTGCGAGATCACATAGCCCTCCGGGATCGTGTCGGAGTACTCCTCCGCGCTGTCGTCGACCTTCAACCCCTTCTTGGTCAGCGCTGCCTTGGCGTCCGCGGCAGGCTTGCCGGTCCAATCGATGAAGTTGATCGGCCGACGCCCCTTCGAGACGACGAGGTCGACCTCGCTGTCCTTCTTGAGCTTGACGCCTCGCTTCGGCGTGCTCGAGATGACGCGACCCTTCGCGACCGTCTCGCTGAAGACGTGCTTGCTCTTGCCGAACGTGAGGTGACTCTCGGCGATCCGGTCCTGGGCCTTGTCCTCGGTCAACCCGATCAGCTTCGGCACGCGGTAGCGCTCCTTGCCCAGCGAGATCGTCAAGGTGATCGTGCTGCCGCGCAGGATCTTGGCGCCGGCCTTGGGGTCGCTCTCGATTACCTGTCCCTTGGGCACCTGCTCGGAGTAGACCGGGTCGGTCTGCTCGACTTCGAGCCCGGCCTTCTCGAGCTTCGCGATCGCCTCTGCCTCCGGCAGGTTCAACACTCCCGGGGCGGTGGTGTAGCGACCGATGCCGAACCACCAGGCGCCGGTGGCCGCACCCGCGATGAGCAGGACCGCCAGTGCGACCAGGAGTGGCCCGCGCCAGCGGTGCTTGCGGCGTTGCTTGGGAGGAGCCGGTGGCCCGGTCGGCGGGGGCGGGCGCACGCCGGTAGCGGCGGGCGTCGCACTGGCCCAGGTGTCCAGGTCGGGGTGCGCACCGAAGTTGCTGATCGGTGTGGTCGCCTCGGCGTGGCCGGTGCTCGGGTCCCACGCCTCGGGCGTCGGGCCGCCCCACTGGCCCAGGTCGTCACGTGGGCGGGTCATGCCCTCCTCGTCGGCGAACAACGGATAGTTGCTGCTGGCGCCGTCCCCCGCCGGGTAGGCCCCGGCTTGCTCACCTGTCTGCTCGGCCCGCTCGACCGGGACGAAGGCGGCAGCCAGCTCGTCGTCGGGGATGTCGTCGGCTGAGAAGGAGAAGGAGAACGGGGCGTCGCTCTCCTGGTCGTAGGGCACGTCCGGGTTGTACGTCGCTGCCGCGACGGCCGCGCCCGCGGCGACGCCCCCGAGCGCCGACCCGCCGCGAGCCATGTCGTCGGCTTCGTCTTCGGGCTCCTCGTCCGCCCAGTCGTCCTGCTCAGCCGAGACGTCGCCAGGAACGTCGCCGGAGATGTCGTCTGTCTCCGGCACGACCGGCAGGGATGGCTGGGTGTCGTCGGGTGTGGGCGCCTCGGCCGACACGGCGCGGCTCTTGATCGGCGTCAGGTCGGCGACCAGCTCAGGGTCGTCCACCACGCCCTCGGCCAGCGCTTGGGCTACCCGACGCACCTGGTGCAGCAGCACCGTGGCGTCGGCGGGACGCAGGGTCCGCACGCGGCTGGTGGCGCGCGCGACCAGCGCGTCGACGTACGCCGGCACGCGAGGAGCCAGCTCCGACGGCGGCGGTACGTCCTCGTGGACGTGCTTGTAGGCCACCTGGATCGGGGTCTCACCGTCATGCGGCTTCAGCCCGGTGAGCATCTCGTAGAGCATCACGCCGGCGGCGTACACATCCGCACGGGCATCGGCCCGACCGTCGACCACCAGTTCGGGGGCCAGATAGGAGACGGTGCCGATCAGGACGCCGCCGGTGGCGGTGTGCTGGGTGTCGGCGGAGACGGCCTTGGCCAACCCGAAGTCGGCCACCTTGATCCGCCCGTCCTCGGCGATCAAGACGTTCTCCGGTTTGATGTCGCGGTGGATCAACCCCGCCCGATGCGCGGCGGCCAGCGCGGCCACGATCGGCTCGAAGAAGGCTAGAGACCGGGCCGGCGAGAGAGGCGCCTCCTCACGGATCACGTCGCGCAGCGTGTGCCCCTCGATGAGCTCCATCGCCAAGAACACCACGCCGTTGTCGTCACCCTGGTCGTAGACGGCGACCACGTTGGGGTGTGAGATCCGTGCGGCGGCATGAGCCTCGCGGACGAAGCGCTCCGCGAACTCACCGTTGTCGCCGAGCCCGGCATGCATCACCTTGACGGCCACCGTGCGGTCCAGCCGTAGGTCGGCGGCCTCGTAGACACTGGCCATCCCGCCCCGCGCGATGCGCGTGCCGATTCGATAGCGCCCGTCCAGGATGCGCCCGATCAGGGGGTCGTTGAAGTCGCCACCGAGCGGCCCAGCGCCGCCGTGTGGCGGCTGGGCTCCGTCGTCTCGTTGCACGCTGTCGACCTCCGGGCTCCGGACCGGGGAAGGTTCCGGACCCCTCATGGTACGGATCTGGGCGCTTTTCGGCCCAGCCAGCGTCTCGGCGTGGCGCAATGTGGTCCACGTGGGCTGCGGTCGGTGTCCGACCCGCGGGGCTTGCCGATGGTGCCTGGTCTGAGGGTGTCACAGTGGGGCCATGACCACATATTCACCTCAATCGCCTGACCTGGCGGCCTTGGTCGAGGACTGGCTGGACTGGTCCGAAGCAGCGGCGCTGCTCGGGGTGACCCCCGCCAAGGTGCGGACCATGATCCGCGACCACGAGCTCGCTGCGGCCGCGCCCCACTCCGACAGCGGGCTGAGAGTGCCGGCCGCCTTCCTGCAGGACGGACTGGTGGTCAAGGGGCTCCCGGGCCTGCTCACAGTGCTCCACGATGGCGGGTACGACGACCGCGAGGCCATCGAGTGGATCTTCACCGACGCCGACCTCCCCGGGCGGCCGATCGATGCTCTGCGGGAGAACCGTGGCTCCGAGGTCAAGCGCCGAGCCCAGGCGCTCGCATAGGGGTCGTCAAGCCCGCCTGGACCGTCCATATCCAGAGCGCGGACTGTGCTCTAGGGTCGGACGTGAGAGATCACGAGCAGTCGTGGGAGGGGATCGACCGATGAGTGGACTCGCTGCACTCCTGGCCGGACGCAAGGATGCCGGCATCTACACCTGGCACGGCGCCTTCAGCGCCGCCGACGTGAAGCACACGGTGGAGCACGCCGGCTGGCACTTCGCCTACGTCGACGGCTGGCACGGCGACACCAAGCGTGAGTTCATGGAGGACATCGGCGAGGCCCTGCACTTCCCTGATCACTTCGGCAAGAACTTCGATGCGCTGGCCGACTGTCTGCGCGGCGTGAGCTGTGGCGAGGGCCACGGCACTCTGCTCCTCTGGGATGGCTGGGGCCCGTTCGCCCGCCACGAGGAGGACTCCTTCGACAAGATCGTGAAGGTCCTCGGCGAACGGGTGGCGATCGCCGACGGCGGCGCCTTCGCCGTCCTGATGCGCGGTGAGGGCCCCGAGCTCTCGGGGCTGCCAAGCCTCGACTGAGGCCGGCGAACGTCGCCCGGCAGGCCGGCTCGGCTTGCGGCTGGCGGCTGGGTTGCGGGCGGTTCGGGGTGCCGGTCTGCTGTGGTGCTGGCCGACAGGGCAGCGACGCGGAGAGCGGTGCTCGGCTTGCGGCTGCGCTGCCGGTTGCTGGTCGCTGGTGGTCACTCCTGTCACTGCTTTCACAAGGTATGTAGGTGGACCTGCACTTACCTCGGTGAATGACGCACGGTAAGTGCAGGGATCACCACATACCTTGTGAAAGCAGCAACCCGGGTGACCCCTGGGAACGTGACAGATGATGGGCTCCGGGATGGGACCA
>JBDHZT010000013.1:0-47465 GCA_039811985.1 Nocardioidaceae bacterium
CCGACCCCGAAGGCTTCTGGGGCGAGGCCGCAGGCCTGGTGGACTGGATCAAGCGCCCTGAGCAGATCCTCGACGACGCCAGACCTCCGTTCTACCGATGGTTCCCCGACGCGACCTTGAACACCTGCTACAACGCGTTGGACCGGCATGTCGCCAAGGGGGCGGCCGACCGGACCGCGTTGATCTACGACTCCGCCGTGACCGGCGTGCAGGAGCGATACACCTATGCCGAGCTGCTCGCGGAGGTGGCGTCCTTCGCGGGCGCCTTGCGCCAGCTGGGCGTGGTTCGAGGCGACCGCGTGGTGATCTATCTCCCGATGATCCCCGAAGCCGTCATCGCGATGCTCGCCTGTGCGCGGATCGGCGCCGTGCACTCGGTCGTGTTCGGCGGCTTCGCTCCGCATGAGCTGGCGGTGCGCATCGACGATGCCAAGCCGAGGGTGCTCGTCACGGCGAGCTGTGGGATCGAGCCGGGCCGCACGATCGAGTACAAGCCCTATGTCGACAAGGCTCTTGAGCTGGCCGAGCATCAGCCCGTCGCCGTCGTGGTCAAGCAGCGGCCGCAAGTGCTGGCATCGATGGTCGCGGATCGCGACATCGACTGGGACGACGCCCTGCGGGTGGGTCGAGCGGACCCGGCTGAGTGCGTCGAGGTGGCGGCCACCGACCCGCTGTATGTGCTCTACACCTCTGGCACCACGGGCAAGCCCAAGGGGATCGTGCGCGACAACGGCGGCCACGCCGTGGCGATGGCCTGGTCCCTGCCGAACATCTACGGCTGCGGTGCGGGCGATGTCTGGTGGGCCGCCTCGGACGTCGGCTGGGTGGTCGGCCACTCCTACATCGTCTACGCCCCGCTGATCTGTGGCGCCACCACCGTGCTGTTCGAAGGCAAACCCGTCGGCACACCGGACGCCGGGACGTTCTGGCGAGTGATCGCCGAGCATGGGGTGAAGGCGCTGTTCACCGCGCCCACAGCGATCCGGGCCATCAAGAAGGAGGATCCCGACGGCGGACTGCTCCGTGGGTATGACCTCTCCGGGCTCGCCACGTTGTTCCTCGCCGGCGAGCGGTTGGACCCCGACACCTATGCGTGGGCCACCGACAGGCTCGGTGTCCCGGTCATCGACAACTGGTGGCAGACCGAGACGGGGTGGCCGATCGCAGCGAACCTGCGCGGTCTTGAGCCGATGCCGATCAAGCCGGGCTCGCCCTCGGTGCCGGTCCCTGGTTATGCCGTCGCCATCCTCGACGAGCATGGTGAGCCGGTCGGAGCGGAGACCGAGGGCGCGATCTGCCTGCGGCTGCCGTTGCCACCCGGCACACTGCCGACGCTGTGGGGAGACGACGACCGCTACGTGTCGTCGTACCTCTCCGCCTTCCCGGGCTACTACCTCTCCGGCGACGGGGGCTACCTGGACTCAGACGGCTACCTCTACGTGATGGGGCGGACCGACGACGTCATCAACGTCGCCGGCCACCGCCTGTCCACGGGCGGGATGGAGGCGGTGATCGCTCAACACCCTGCCGTGGCCGAGTGCGCGGTCATCGGCGTGGCCGACAGCCTCAAGGGCCAGCTGCCCCGCGGGTTCGTGGTGCTGAAGGCGGGGGTGGAGGCCGATCCCGAGGAGATCCGGGCCGACCTGGTGCGGATGGTCCGCGAGGAGATCGGAGCGGTGGCGTCGTTCCGCGAGGTCACCGTCGTCGGCGGGCTGCCCAAGACTCGCTCCGGCAAGATCCTGCGCAAGACGATGCGCGAGATCGCCGACGGCAAGGACAGCCCGGTTCCCTCGACCATCGAGGACGAGGCCGTGCTCGACCGACTCCGCCCCGTGTTGCGCCCCGACGAGGACAGCACAGTGTCAGGATGAAGGCATGGGACGACGAGACGTGGTCATCCTCGGGTCGACCGGCTCGGTCGGGACCCAGGCACTCGACCTGATCCGGCTCAACCCGGATCGCTTCCGCGTGGTGGGGCTGACGGCGGGAGGGAGCAACGAGGAGCTCTTCGACAAGCAGGTCGCCGAGTTCGACCCCGCGCGGAGCGGACTGGGTGAGCAGGAGTCGGTGGCTGCGGCCGGCATGGAGTGCGACGTCGTCCTCAACGGCATCACTGGAGCGGTCGGGCTGCGCCCCACTCTCGCGGCGCTGGAGGCCGGCAACACGTTGGCGCTGGCCAACAAGGAGTCCTTGATCATCGGCGGCCCGCTGGTGACCCGGTTGGCCGCGTCGGGCCAGATCGTGCCCGTCGACTCCGAGCACTCGGCGATCGCGCAGTGCCTCCGTGGCGCCGGTGACAGCGAGGTCCGGCGCCTGGTGCTGACAGCGTCGGGTGGGCCGTTCCGGGGGCGCACCGCCGAGCAGCTGGTCGACGTCACCCCGGCCCAGGCGCTCGCGCACCCGACCTGGAGCATGGGCCCGGTGATCACGGTGAGCTCGGCGACCCTGGTCAACAAGGGTCTCGAGGTGATCGAGGCGCACCTGCTCTTCGGGCTGCCCTTCGACCGCATCGAGGTGGTGGTCCATCCGACCTCGGTGGTGCACTCGATGGTCGAGTTCACCGACGGCTCCACTCTCGCCCAGGCGAGCCCACCGACGATGATGATCCCGATCGCGCTCGGACTCGGCTGGCCCGAGCGGGTGCCGGACGCGGGACTGCCGATGGACTGGACCCAGCCGGTGACGTGGGAGTTCTTCCCTCTCGACGACGAGGCCTTCCCCGCGGTCGCGCTGGCCCGTGAGGCGGGGGAGCGCGGTGGCACCGCGCCGGCGGTCTACAACGCTGCCAACGAGGTCTGCGTGCACGAGTTCCTCGACGGTCGGATGCGCTTCGTCGACATCGTGCCCACGATTGCGGCCGTGCTGGCCGAGCACGACGTACCCTTGACTCCGCAAGGACTCACCGTGGACGACGTTCTTGCGGCGGACACCTGGGCCCGAGCCGAGGCCGCCCGGCTGATCTCGAGGAAGTAGTCCGGCTCTCTGATGACCGCAGTCTGGTACGCCGTCGGGTTGGTCGGCTTCTTCGTCGCGATCCTCGCCTCGATCGGGTTGCACGAGATCGGCCACATGGTCCCGGCGCGACGCTTCGGGTGCAAGGTGCCGCAGTACTTCATCGGGTTCGGGCGCACGGTCTGGAGCAGGCGGGTCGGCGAGACCGAGTACGGCCTGAAGGCCGTCCCGCTCGGCGGCTACGTCAAGATCGTGGGGATGCTGCCGCCCGGCCCGGAGGGCCCGCCGCAGGTCGAGGTGGACGCCGACGGCAACAAGGTGGTGACCGTCCGCGGCTCCAGCACCGGGCTGTTCACCCAGTTGATCTCGGACGCGCGGGCAGCCGAGTGGGAGCTGATCTCGCCCGAGGACGAGCCGCGGCTCTTCTACCGCCTGCCCTGGTGGAAGAAGGTCATCGTGATGGCCGGCGGGCCGATGATGAACCTGGTCATCGCGTTCGGGCTGTTCTGGGGGTTGTATGCGACCTACGGCAACCCGATGGACAGCAAGACCGAACCGGTGGTGAGCGAGGTGCTTGGCTGCGTCGTGCCGTACGCCGAGAGCGGCCGCACCTGCACCCCCGACGACGAGGTGACGCCAGCCAAGAAGGCCGGGATCGAGGTGGGCGACCGCTTCCTGGCGGTCGACGGCGTCCCCGTCACCTCCTGGGAGAAGGCCACCGAGCAAATCCGTGCGATCAAGGACGGGAAGGTGACGCTGACCATCCTGCGCGATGGCAAGGAGCTGACCATCCACACCGACACCACGGTCACGGCGCTCCCGGCCTCACCCGAGGATGCGGACAGCAAGCTCGTCGACGTCGGCTTCCTCGGGGTCGTCGCCACGGCACATCAAGTCACCGGTGGGCCGATCTACACGGCTCAGCAGATGGGGTCGATGACCGTCGACACGGTCCACGCCCTGGTCCGGCTCCCGGTGAAGGTGTGGCATGTCGCCTTGTCGATCGCGGGGGTGGAGAAGCGCGCGGTCGACAGCCCGGTCAGCATCGTGGGTGGCGGTCGGATCGCCGGTGAGGTCACCGCGTCGGGCGACATCGCACTGTCCGACAAGGCGGCGATGCTGGTCGCGTTGGTTGGTGGGTTCAACTTCTTCGTCGGCATGTTCAACCTGATTCCGCTGCTGCCGCTCGACGGTGGTCACATCGCCGGGGCGCTCTGGGAGGCGCTGCGCCGCGGCCTCTACCGGCTCCGCGGCCTGCCCGACCCTGGCTACGTCGACGTCGCGAAGCTGCTGCCGGTGGCCTACGTCGTCGGCGCGATGCTCCTGGTGATGGGAGTCGTGCTGATCGTGGCCGACATCGTCCGGCCCTTGCACGTGACGTGATGGCCGAGTCCACTGCTGGTTAGGCCATACCGAAGTGGTGGCGACTGTGCATATCGTCGAAATGCATGAGTAATCGACACCGATTCAGTAGTTCCCGTGCCGACCGCTATCGTGAGCCGAGACCCACCAGCCACGCCGGGAGGCACGTCGTGAGAACTGTCCAGCACTGGATCGCCGGGGCGCCGACCTCCGGTGGATCCGCCCGCACCGCCGAAGTCTTCAACCCCGCCACCGGCGCACCTCAGGCGGAGGTGCTGCTGGCGTCCACCGCCGACGTCGATGCTGCCATCGGAGCCGCGTGGGATGCCTTCCCGGCCTGGTCGCAGACGTCGCTCAGTGCGCGAGCCAAGGTGCTGTTCGCCTTCCGTGAGCTGGTCAACGCCAACGCGGACCGACTGGCCGAGGCGATCACCGACGAGCACGGCAAGGTGCTCAGTGATGCCAAGGGAGAGGTCCAGCGTGGCCTCGAGGTGGTCGAGTTCGCCTGCGGGATCCCGCACCTGCTCAAGGGAGACTTCTCCGACCAGGTCTCGACCGGTGTCGACACCTTCTCGTTCCGAGAGCCGCTCGGCGTGGTCGCCGGTATCACCCCATTCAACTTCCCGGCGATGGTGCCGATGTGGATGTTCCCCGTCGCGATCGCCTGCGGGAACACCTTCGTCCTCAAGCCCAGTGAGCGTGACCCCTCGGCGGCGGTCATCTTGGCCGAGCTCTGGCAGCAGGCCGGACTGCCCGACGGCGTCTTCAACGTGGTGCACGGTGACAAGGAAGCCGTCGACGCCATCTTGGACTCGCCGCGGGTCGCCGCCGTCTCCTTCGTCGGCTCGACGCCGATCGCCCGCTACATCCACGAGCGGGCCAGCGCGGCCGGCAAGCGGGTGCAGGCCCTCGGCGGGGCCAAGAACCACGCCATCGTGCTGCCGGACGCCGATGTCGATTTCGCGGCGGACCATCTGGCCGCCGCCGCCTTCGGCTCCGCGGGGGAGCGATGCATGGCGATCTCCGCGGCCGTCGCCGTCGGCGCGGCCGCCGACCGGGTCGTCGAGGCGGTCGGCGAGCGCGCTCGAGCCGTCAAGGTCGGCCCGGGTCGCTCGGCCGGTGCCGAGATGGGTCCGGTCGTCACCAAGCAGGCACAAGAGCGCATCCTCGGGCTGATCGACACCGGCGAGCAGCAGGGTGCGACCGTTGCGGTCGACGGCCGCGGCTTCACCGTCGCCGGCCACGAGGACGGTTTCTGGGTTGGCCCCACCGTCATCGACCAGGTGCAGACCGACATGGACGTCTACCAGCAGGAGATCTTCGGTCCGGTGCTCAGCGTGGTCCGGACCGACGACGTGGACGAGGCGATCGCCCTCATCAACGCCAACCCCTACGGCAACGGCACCGCGATCTTCACCTCCTCCGGTGAGCACGCACGCCGCTTCCAGCGGGGTGTGCACGTCGGCATGATCGGAATCAACGTGCCGGTGCCGGTGCCGATGGCGTTCTACTCCTTCGGCGGCTGGAAGGACTCGCTCTTCGGCGACAAGCACGTCCATGGCCCCGAGGGCGTCTCTTTCTACACCCGCGCCAAGGTGGTCACTGCCCGGTGGCCCCGGGTGGAGCAGGCCAGCGAGGCGAGCTTCCACTTCCCCACCTCGAAATAGCGACCGGAAGCAGCGACTGTTGCGCCCAGCATCGCCAGTAGTCTGGACGCCATGACGTCCATCGGACTGGGCATGCCTGCCCTGCCGCCCCCGGTCCTTGCCCCTCGCCGTCCGACGCGGCAGATCCAGGTGGGCAAGGTCGGCGTCGGCAGCGACTTTCCCATCTCGGTCCAGTCGATGACGACGACCCTCACCGCCGACGTCAACAGCACGCTGCAACAGATCGCCGAACTCACCGCCGCCGGGTGCGACATCGTCCGAGTGGCCTGCCCTAGCGCTGACGACGCCGAGGCCCTGCCGGAGATCGCACAGCACTCCCAGATCCCGGTGATCGCGGACATCCACTTCCAGCCTAAGTACGTCTTCGCGGCGATCGACGCCGGCTGCGCCGCCGTACGCGTCAACCCCGGCAACATCAAGCGGTTCGACGACCAGGTCAAGGAGATCGCGCAGGCGGCCAAGGACCGCGGCACCTCCCTGCGGATCGGCGTCAACGCCGGCAGCCTCGACAAGCGGCTGCTGGAGAAGTACGGCAAGGCCACCCCGGAGGCGCTGGTCGAGTCGGCGGTGTGGGAGGCCAGCCTCTTCGAGGAGCACGACTTCCACGACTTCAAGATCTCGGTCAAGCACAACGACCCGGTCGTCATGGTGCGGGCCTACGAGATGCTCGCCGAGCGCGGTGACTGGCCGTTGCACCTCGGGGTGACCGAGGCCGGTCCTGCCTTCCAAGGCACCATCAAGTCGGGGGTGGCCTTCGGCGCGCTGCTGTCGAAGGGAATCGGCGACACCATCCGAGTCTCCCTGTCGGCGCCTCCGGTCGAGGAGGTCAAGGTCGGTCTGCAGATCCTCGAGTCGCTCAACCTTCGACCGCGCAGGCTCGAGATCGTCTCCTGTCCGTCCTGCGGGCGGGCCCAGGTCGATGTCTACAAGCTCGCCGACCAGGTCACCGCCGGGCTGGAGGGGATGGAAGTCCCGCTCCGGGTCGCCGTGATGGGCTGCGTCGTGAACGGTCCGGGAGAGGCTCGTGAGGCCGACCTCGGGGTGGCGTCGGGCAACGGCAAGGGCCAGATCTTCGTCAAGGGAGAGGTCATCAAGACCGTCCCGGAGTCTCAGATCGTCGAGACCCTGATCGAAGAGGCGATGCGCATCGCCGAGGACATGGAGCCCATCGACGGTGCCGAGCCGAGCGTCTCGGTCTCCTGACTCGTCGGCCCGGCCCATGCTCACCTCCCGCCAGCAGCTCCGGACCCTGGGACGGGCGGACCTCCCGGCATTTCTCCGGTTGGCAGAACAGGACCCGGTCGTCAACGTGTTCGCCGACTATCGCGCCCGCACCACCAACCTGGAGCCGCGCTGGCTGGGTGGAGAGATGTGGGGCAGGTTCAGCGACGGTGAGCTGACCGCCGCCTGCCACGTCGGCGCGAACCTGGTGCCGGTCCAGTGCACACCGCAAGATGCGGAGGCCTTCGCGGCGAGGTTGCTCAAGCTGGGTCGGTTGACCACGACGATCGTCGGGCCGGAAGAGCCGGTAGAGGCCTTCTGGCAAGCGGTGAGCCACCGCTGGAGCCGGCCCCGCGAGATCCGCCGCGGCCAGCCCCATCTGGTCATCCAGCGCTCACCGGACATCGACCCCGATCCAGCGGTGATCGCCTCGACGACGGCCCATCTCGACGTGGTCTATCCCGCGTGTGTCGCGATGTACACCGAGGAGGTCGGGGTCTCTCCGGAGGTCAACGGCGGGGCCGATCTCTATCGGACCCGGGTGCGACAGCTGATCAGCCGAGGCTGGTCGTTCGCGCGCTTCGAAGAGGGTCGCGTCGTCTTCAAGGCCGAGGTCGCCTGCGTGACGCCGGCCGCCGCGCAGGTGCAGGGCGTCTGGGTCCCGCCAGACCGGCGAGGAGAGGGCCTGGCCACCCGTGGGATGGCTGCGGTGGTGCAGGCGGTGCGCCGCGACATCGCACCGGTCGTCTCGCTCTACGTCAACGACTTCAACGTGGCTGCCCGCCGCGCCTACGAGCGGGTCGGCTTCGTCGAGACCGCGCGGTTCACCACGGTGATGTTCTAAAGAGGTCCGTGCCCGATAACCCCGTCGCAGCCGGGTCCTGACCACCAGTAACCTCGTCACCGGCAGTGACCGACTCCAGGGGAGCCCGATGATCCTTCGCATGTCCACGTTGTTCGTGCGCACCCTGCGCGACGACCCAGCCGATGCCGAGGTGCCCAGCCACCGGCTGCTGGTTCGCGCGGGCTACATCCGGCGCGCCGCACCGGGCATCTACAGCTGGCTGCCGTTGGGCCTTCGGGTGCTGCGTCGGATCGAGCAGATCATCCGCGACGAGATGGACGCCATCGGTGCGCAGGAGATGCTCTTCCCAGCGCTGCTGCCCAAGGAGCCCTACGAGGCGACCGGACGCTGGACGGAGTACGGCGACGGCATCTTCCGGCTCAAGGACCGCAAGGAGGCCGACTACCTGCTCGGACCCACCCACGAGGAGATGTTCACCCTCACGGTCAAGGACCTGTACTCCTCCTACAAGGACCTCCCGCTGTGGATCTACCAGATCCAGACGAAGTATCGCGACGAGCCTCGGCCCCGCGCCGGGCTGCTGCGCGGACGTGAGTTCGTGATGAAGGACTCCTACTCCTTCGACGTCGACGATGCCGGACTGGACGCGTCGTACGCCGCCCACCGGGAGGCCTACATCCGGATCTTCGACCGCCTCGGTTTCGAGTACGTCATCGTCAAGGCGACCTCCGGTGCCATGGGCGGCTCGAAGTCGGAGGAGTTCCTTGCCCGCGCCGACGTGGGCGAGGACACCTACGTCAGCTGCTCGAGGTGCGACTATGCGGCCAACGTCGAGGCGGTCGAGGTGCAGCCGCCAGCCGCGCTCGCCTACGACGACGCCGTCGCCGCGCACGTCGAAGACACCCCGGACACACCCACCATCCAGACGCTGGTCGACTATCTCGACGCCGCCCACCCACGCTCCGACCGAGCCTGGGCGGCGGCCGACACTCTCAAGAACGTCCTCGTAGTGCTCAAGCACCCCGACGGCACCAGAGAGCCACTCGCCATCGGCGTGCCGGGCGATCGCGAGGTCGACCTCAGGCGCCTCGGCGGACAGCTCGAGCCGATCGAGGTCGAGCCGATGACCGACGAGGATATGAAGCAGTTCCCCACGCTGGTCAAGGGTTACATCGGGCCTGGAGCGCTCGGCCTCGACGGCACCACCGGGATCCGCTTCGTGGTCGACCCCCGGGTCGTGGAGGGCACCGCCTGGGTCACCGGCGCCAACCAACCAGGTCGACACGTGCTCGACCTGGTGGTCGGCCGCGACTTCACCCCGGACGGCACCATCGAGGCCGCCGAGGTCTTCGAGGGCGACCCCTGTCCACGCTGCGGCGGTCCCGGTCAGGAGGGCGGCACGCTGCACGCTGCGCGCGGCATCGAGATGGGTCACATCTTCCAGCTCGGCCGCAAGTACGCCGACGCGCTGGGCCTGCAGGTCCTCGACGAGAACGGCAAGCTCGTCACCGTGACGATGGGCTCCTATGGCATCGGCCCATCCCGCGCGGTGGCGGCCATCGCCGAGAACACGCTCGACGACCTCGGCCTGTGCTGGCCGCGCGAGGTGGCGCCCGCCGACGTGCACCTGGTGGCCACCGGCAAGGACGAGGCCGTCTTCGAGGCGGCTGCCGCGCTGGCCGAGGAGCTGTCGGCAGCGGGTGTGGCGGTGCTGTACGACGACCGTCCCAAGGTCTCGCCGGGCGTGAAGTTCAAGGACGCCGAGCTGATCGGGGTGCCGACCATCGTGGTCGTCGGCCGCAAGCTCGCCGACGGCGTGATCGAGGTCAAGGACCGGGCCACCGGGGAGCGGGTCGACGTCCCGGTCGCGGACGCTGCTGCCCATCTGACCACCCTGGTGCGCGGCTGAGGGGGCCTTCACGGCCGGTCGCGGTCTATACCAGCGAGATGGCGCGGTCGTGGCGCTCCCCGTGGTGTCGGTGGTCATGTATGGGCGTGCCGGGCGTTCGCCGCGGACTTGCGCGAGATCGCATGGGTGGTCATTTGCGGCGTGGCGAATGGGGCCCGAGATAGCCGGATCCAGCACATCGTTGGCGTTTCTGCGCGGGATTCCGTGGCCAACACGGTGCTGAACACAGGAAACCTTCGAACAGCCCTGACCCTCGATCCAGGAGCTCCAGGCCTACCGCGGCGACGAATCACTGCGGTCCATCCGGCCGTTCTCGGAGCGGACCACATGTTGCAACTTCATGCAACGCCACATTGTGAAGTGCCGTTTGACTGGCAGTTTGCCTAAGACGTTGCAGAATCGTGCACAGAGGCGGCCGAAGAGCTCGGGTCGGAGGAAGCCTCGGGATCGGCTGACAATCCCAGCACATCGGTCCGCGGTCTTGGCTCCACCGGGGGGGATCTCGGGACTTCCCCGGAAGCCAAGTCCGCGGGCCGCTGTGCATTTCGGGCTTCTCTGCGGGTCAGCCGAGTTCAGGGGCTCCGGGGAACGGCGCAGAGGCGCCGCCGAAGGCCACCGCGCGATGAGCGGCATCCACCAAGGCGGCGACGGCCCACGAGCGTGAGCTGGTCGGAGCGGCGGCCACCAGGGCGGCGTACTGCTGGGCGGCGGCCTCCTCCAGCGCCGCGGCGCCGGCGCGGACCTGAGCGGGCGTCGACGGCGGTCTGGCGACGTCGTACGCCGGCTCGGCGGCCACGGGTGCGACCCCCTGGCGTCGGAGCACCTGGGTCAGCGCGTCGCGACGCGCCCGGTGCACGAGGTAGCTCGCTTGCAGTTCCTCGAAGAGCGTCGGCTGACCGGACTGCGAGGTCCGCCCACCCAGAACGCCGTAGACGTAGATCGCCGCGTGCTCCGCAGCCAGCACCTCCTGGAGGGCGTCCTGATCGCCGGCCGGGGGACCAGCGTCGAGGGGGGTGACGGACTTCGCCGCCGCCGTCTCCCAGGCGATCCCCTGTCCGGCTGCCATGCTGGCGATCACTCGCGCTACGCCGCCGTCCTCGACGTCGTCGGCGGCGGAGGCCAACCGGAGGAAGTGATCAAGCTCGGCTGCCAGGAGTCGCTGCCAGCCGGGAGGGCGGGGCGAGGGGGTGGGCGACGCCGTCGTTCCGGCCAGTTGCTGGAGCGCGGCAAGCTGCGCGTCGTGGGTGCGCCGCAGTGCCCGGCTCGAGCGTCGAGCTTCTGCCCGTCGTCGAGCCAGCTCACCGAACTGCGTCCGC
The DNA here is from genome assembly GCA_039811985.1 of Nocardioidaceae bacterium. Classification (GTDB taxonomy): domain Bacteria; phylum Actinomycetota; class Actinomycetes; order Propionibacteriales; family Nocardioidaceae; genus Nocardioides. The sequence continues at coordinate 11,233 of JBDHZT010000013.1, forward strand.
AGGTTTGCGGTCTCCTCCGCCAGGGCGAGCAGCGTCAGCCGGTCGGGGCTGCTCGCCGCCGTCTCGCCGATCGAGCCGTCCGACGATGGCGAGGTGGTCCCCGGCTCTGCGGGGTTCAGCCCCGCCGCATCGCAGCCGACCAACAAGACCGTGGTCGAGAGCGCGCCCAGCCCGATCACGGTGCGCCGCGACAGCAGTGGTCGCCGCGGATCCGACCCTGCCACGAGCATGGCCGCGACCCTACCCGCCGTGGCAGCGGCTCTCCGAGACGAGCCGCTATCGTTGGGTCCGACAACAGCACAGGAGGTCCATCGCGATGAGCCCTACGGACAGCCGGGCCGGTCACGACCCGGTCCGGGCGCGGATCTCCGAGACGCTGACGGGTCCGCTGGCAGCTCTCGGACTCGATGTCGAGGCCGTCGAGTTGTCCTCTGCCGGTCGGCGCCGGCTGCTCCGGGTCGCCGTCGATCAGGACGGCGGAGTCCGCGACCAGGATCTCGTGGCCGCCTCCCGGGTCGCCTCGGACGCCCTCGACGCCACCGACGTGATGGGCGACGCGCCGTACACCCTCGAAGTGACCTCGCCCGGGGTCGACCGTCCGCTGACCCTGCCGCGGCACTGGCGCCGCAACCAGGGCCGCCTGGTGCGGATCTCATTGGCCGGTGGCGAGACGCTCACCGGACGGGTGGGCCCGGCGGGGGAGACCTCGGCCACCATCGAGGTTGGGGGAAGTCCGAGAGTGGTCGACTACGACGATGTCGAGAAGGCCATCGTGCAGATCGAGTTCAACCGCCGCGAGGAGGTCTCCTGATGGACATCGACCTGAGCATCCTGCGGATGCTGGAGCGCGAGAAGGGCATCTCCTTCGACATCCTCGTGGAGGCCATCGAGCAGGCGCTGCTGACGGCGTACCACAAGTCGCCCGGCGCGAAGGACGACGCCAGGGTGGAGCTCAACCGCAAGACCGGGCACGTCACCGTGCTGGCCGCGGAGCTGGACGACGAGGGCACCAAGATCGGGGAGTACGACGACACGCCGGAGGGCTTCGGCCGGATCGCGGCCACCACGGCCAAGCAGATCATGCTGCAGCGGCTGCGGGACGCCGAGGACGAGATCAAATACGGCGAGTTCTCCGGCAAGGAGGGCGACATCATCTCCGGTGTCATCCAGCAGGGCCGCAACCCCGACGACGTGCTCGTCGACCTGGGCAAGCTCGAGGCACTGCTCCCACTGGGCGAGCGGGTGGTGGGCGAGTCCTATGACCACGGGACCCGGATCAAGTGCCTGGTGGTGAGCGTGCGCAAGGGCCTGCGCGGGCCGCAGATCACCCTGTCTCGATCCCACCCCAATCTGGTCAAGAAGCTGTTCGCCCTGGAGGTCCCCGAGATCGCGGACGGGACGGTCGAGATCGCGGCGATCGCTCGGGAGGCCGGCCACCGCACCAAGATCGCGGTGCGCTCGGCGGTGCCGGGCGTGAACGCCAAGGGTGCGTGCATCGGGCCGATGGGGCAACGCGTGCGCAACGTGATGGCCGAGCTGCACGGCGAGAAGATCGACATCATCGACTGGTCCGACGACCCGGCCCAGCTGGTCGCCAACGCGCTTTCCCCGGCGCAGGTGAGCAGTGTCGAGGTGGTCTCCGCCGACGCCAGGTCGGCGCGTGTCGTGGTCCCTGACTTCCAGCTGTCGCTCGCGATCGGCAAGGAGGGCCAGAACGCCCGGCTCGCGGCCCGGCTGACCGGATGGCGCATCGACATCCGCAGCGACGAGGAGCCCGCGCCCACCGGTTCGGAATCCGCTGGCGGTTCGGGGTAGGCTTTCTCTTCGGTGGTGCGCGACGGCATGTCTTCGGGTCCGATCCGGACCTGTGTGGGATGTCGGGAGCGTGCCGCCAAGAGCGAGTTGTTGCGCGTGGTCGCCGGCTCGGATGCGTTCGGTCAGCCGGCCGTCGTCCCCGATCCAGCAGCCCGCACACCCGGGCGAGGTGCGCACCTGCACCCCACGGCCGAGTGTTACGACCTCGCAGTACGACGGCGAGCCTTCGGCCGTGCCCTCCGGGCGGGCGAGCTCACCACCGTGCCGCTGGGGGAGTACCTCTCCTCGCTCGGCAGCACTTGACCAGCACGAACCGACCCAGGAACTGGAGCAACAGCTCATGAGCACTCGATGAGTACCTCACGATGAGCCAGCCCACCACTAAGGTCTGACCCACCCTCGGGTCCGGCCAGAAGGAGCACCGCACCACCGTGGCCAAGACCCGAGTTTCAGAACTCGCCAAGAAGTACGGCGTCAAGAGCAGCGAGGTCATCTCGATGCTCGGCGAGCTGGGCGAGTTCGTCAAAACTGCCTCCTCCTCCATCGAGCTGCCCGCCGTCAAGAAGTTCGAGGACCGCTACGGAGCCGACCTCGAGGCGAAGATGGCGACCGCCGCTCCGGCGCCCGCCAAGAAGTCCGCGGCGCCAGCCGAGCCGACCGCACCCGCCGCCGAGACGGTGGCCCCGGTCGAGAAGGCCGCCAAGCCGGCGCCCAAGCCCGCCCCGAAGGCGCCCGCCGCTCCGGCTCCGGCAGAGCCCGCACCGCCGGCTGCTCCTGAGCCCCCGGCGCAGACCAGTTCTCCAGCGCCGAAGACGCCAGCTCCTCGACCGGTCGGTCGCCCGGGCACACCTCGCCCCGGCAACAACCCGTTCGCGTCCTCGCAGGGCATGGGCCGTCGCCCGACCGAGCCCAGCGCAGGTGTGCCGCGGCCCCCGGCCGCCCGCGAAGGTGGGTCGGGCGGTCGCCCCGGCATGCCGCGCCCCAACCCGGCGATGATGCCCAAGTCACCGGCTGCGTTCGGCGCCGGTCCGAGTCGCGGAGGCGCGCCTGGCAGGCCCGGCGCACCGGGTCGTGGCGGCGCCCCGGGCCGTGGTGGAGCGCCCGGTCGCGGTGGTGTGGGTGCCCCCGGTCGTGGCGGTGCACCTGGCGGCTTCGGCCCGTCCGGCGGTGGTCGTCCCGGAGGACGTCCCGGCGGTCGCGGCTCGACCCAGGGGGCCTTCGGTCGCCCGGGTGGCCCGTCTCGACGAGGCCGCAAGAGCAAGCGGCAGCGTCGCCAAGAGTTCGACAACATGGAAGCGCCGACGATCGGCGGCATGCGGGTCCGCAAGGGCAACGGCGAGATTGTGCGTCTAGCCCGCGGCGCCTCGTTGACCGACTTCGCGGAGAAGATCAACGTCGAGCCAGCCCAGCTGGTGCAGATGCTGTTCCACCTCGGCGAGATGGTCACCGCGACCGAGTCGGTCAACGACGAGACGCTCCAGCTGCTCGGTGAGGAGCTCAACTACACCGTTCAGGTGGTCTCGCCCGAGGACGAGGACCGCGAGCTGTTGGAGTCCTTCGACCTCGAGTTCGGCCAGGACGAAGGGGTTGAGGGCGACCTGCAGGTCCGTCCGCCGGTGGTGACCGTGATGGGTCACGTCGACCACGGCAAGACCAAGCTCCTCGACGCCTTGCGTGACGCCAACGTCGTCGCCAAGGAGGCCGGTGGGATCACCCAGCACATCGGCGCCTACCAGGTGGCGACCAACGTCGACGGCGCGGACCGTCGGATCACCTTCATCGACACCCCCGGTCACGAGGCCTTCACAGCCATGCGTGCGCGTGGTGCGCAGGCCACCGACATCGCGGTGCTCGTCGTGGCCGCGGACGATGGCGTGATGCCCCAGACGGTCGAGGCGCTCAACCACGCCAAGGCCGCCGAGGTGCCGATCGTGGTCGCCGTCAACAAGATCGACAAGCCCGAGGCAGACCCGACCAAGGTCCGCGGCCAGCTGACCGAGTACGGCCTGGTGCCGGAGGAGTACGGCGGCGACACCATGTTCGTCGACGTCTCGGCCAAGTCGCAGCTCAACCTCGACAAGCTGCTCGAGGCGATCGTGTTGACCGCGGACGCCTCGCTCGACCTGCGGGCCAACCCCGACCAGGACGCTCAGGGTCTGGTCGTGGAGGCTCACCTGGACAAGGGCCGCGGCCCGGTGGCGACTGTGCTGGTGCAGCGTGGCACGCTGCGGGTCGGCGACTCGCTGGTGGCCGGACCGGCCCATGGTCGCGTGCGCGCCATGCTCGACGAGTTCGGCGAGCCGATCGACGAGGCGGATCCGTCCCGTCCCGCGATGGTGCTCGGCCTGTCGGCCGTGCCGGGTGCGGGGCAGAACTTCCTCGTGGTCGAGGACGACCGGATCGCCCGTCAGATCGCCGAGAAGCGGGAGGCGCGCGAGCGCGCCGCGATGCAGGCGCAACGTCGCGTGCGGCGCACCCTCGAGGACTTCATGGCGTCCATGGAGAAGGGCGAGAGCCAGGAGCTCAACCTCATCCTCAAGGGCGACGTGTCGGGTTCGGTCGAGGCACTCGAGGACTCCCTGGCCAAGATCGACGTGGGCGACGAGGTGTCGCTACGGGTCATCGACCGCGGTGTCGGTGCGATCACCGAGACCAACGTCATGTTGGCTGCCGCGTCCGACGCCATCATCATCGGCTTCAACGTTCGCCCGCAGGGCAAGGCGACCGAGTTGGCCGAGCGTGAGGGTGTCGAGATCCGCTACTACTCGGTCATCTACCAGGCGATCGACGAGATCGAGGCAGCGCTCAAGGGCATGCTCAAGCCGGAGTTCGAGGAGTCCGTCCTCGGTCAGGCGGAGATCCGCGAGATCTTCCGCAGCTCCCGGATCGGCAACATCGCCGGCTGCATGGTCGTCTCGGGCACGATCCGCCGCAACGCCAAGGCTCGACTCATCCGCGACGGTGCCGTGGTCGCCGAGAACCTCGACGTGGCCTCGCTGCGTCGCGAGAAGGACGACGTCACCGAGGTCCGTGAGGGCTTCGAGTGCGGTCTGGTGCTCCGCAACTACCAGGACATCAAGATCGACGACATCGTGGAGTTCTTCGAGATGCGGGAGATCCCGCGCGGCTGAGCCCGTCCGCGTCTGCTCAGGAGGCAGCTATGACCAACCCACGGGTGCGCAAGATCGCCGATCGGATCCAGGTGATCGTCGCGGAGATGCTCGAGCGCAGGATCAAGGACCCCCGACTGGGCTTCGTGACGGTGACCGACGTACGCCTCACGGGCGACGCCCAGCAGGCGACCATCTTCTACACCGTGCTGGGCGATGAGGACGACGCCTTGACCAGCAGCGCGGCTGCGTTGGAGTCCGCCAAGGGCCTGCTTCGCTCGGAGGTCGCCAAGCAGCTCGGCATGCGGCACGCTCCCACGCTCACCTTCGTCCACGACGCACTGCCGGAGACGGCCCGCCACCTCGACGAGGTGCTGGCGCGTGCCCGTCAGTCCGACGAGGAGGTGGCCGCACGGCGCGAGGGAGCGGCGTACGCCGGCGAGCCCGACCCCTACAAGAAGCCCGTCGATGCGGACCTGGAGGATGACGCGGCGCTCGGCGTCGATGACTGATCCTGCCCGATCGGTGTCGGCGCCGTTGGTGTCGGACAAGCCCGTCGGATCGGGTCTGGTCGTCGTCGACAAGGGCGGCGACCTGACCTCCCACGACGTCGTCGCCCGGGTGCGTCGACTCGCGGGGACTCGGAAGGTCGGCCACGCGGGCACGCTCGATCCGATGGCCACCGGGGTCCTCGTCCTCGGCGTCAACCGGGCCACCCGGATGCTCGGCCACCTGATGCTGGCCGAGAAGAGCTACGACGCGACGATCCGGCTCGGTGTGTCGACGACCACCGACGACGCCGAGGGCGAAGTGGTGACCACCACCCCCGTCGGCGATCTCTCCGAAGCCGAGGTCCGTGCTGGGTTGGCGGCCTTCGTCGGTGAGATCGACCAGGTGCCGTCGGCCGTGTCGGCCATCAAGGTGGGCGGCAAGCGGGCCTATCAGCGGGTCCGCGACGGAGAACAGGTGGAGCTCAGCGCGCGGCGGGTGAGCATCCACGAGATCGTCGTGCACGAGATCGCCCACGTCGGCGAAGCCCTTGACGTGCGCGTCTCCGTGCGCTGCTCGAGCGGGACCTACATCCGCGCCATCGCGCGCGATCTGGGCGCGGCCCTCGGCGTCGGTGGCCACCTGACCACGCTGCGCCGGACCGCCGTCGGTGTCTTCGACCTGACCGACGCCCGGACCCTTCCTGATCTCCAAGCCTCCTTCGCGCTCATCCCACTCGAGGTCGCCGCCCGCCGCTGCTTCAAGTCTGTCGACCTCACCGACGCCCAGGCCCGCGATGCCGGCTTCGGTCGACCTCTCGACCTGGGGTCGGACGCTGGCAGTGGCAGCGAGCCTGGCGATGGTGCTGGGAAGGGCACGGACGCCGCGCCGGTGGCCGTGTTCGCCCCCGACGGGACCTTCCTCGCCCTCTACCAGCCCCGATCCTCTGGAGCCCGGCCGATCGCCGTCTTCTGCCCGACAACGTCATAGGGAGAGGTCGCTCCTCCGACCAGGGGGGATGACGTTGTTCGGGGCGGAGGGGCCTGTGAAAAACTTCCGTCGTGCGTGTGTGGCGAGCCATCGAGGAGGTCCCGGCGGAGCTCGGGAGAACTGTCGTCACGGTCGGGAACTTCGACGGTGTCCACCTCGGGCATCAACACGTCATCCGCCGAGCCTGTGAGGTGGCCGCCGAGCGTCAGGTCGACACTGTGGTGGCCGTGACGTTCGACCCGCACCCCTTCGCGGTGCTGCGGCCCGAGCACGCCCCGCTCATCTTGACCAGTATCTCGGACCGGATCGAGCTTCTCGGCGCGGCCGGGGCCAACGCCGTGCTGGTGCTTCCCTTCGACCGGGACGTGGCCGGCTGGTCGCCCGAGGAGTTCATCGACCGGGTGTTGGTCGGTGCGCTGCACGCCGCGGCCGTGGTGGTCGGCGCCAACTTCCGCTTCGGCAACAAGGCCGCCGGCGACGTCAGCCTCTTGGAGGAGGCCGGGCGCTCTGGTGACTTCACGGTCGTGGGGGTGGCGCTGGACGGGGGACCGCAGGTCTGGTCCTCGACCTACGTGCGGACCTGCCTGGCGGCCGGAGACGTCGAAGGTGCCGCCGAGGCGCTGGGTCGGCCGCTCTCGGTGCGCGGCGTCGTCGTCGAGGGCGATCATCGCGGCCGGGAGCTGGGTTTCCCCACCGCCAACCTGCCAACCTCGGAGATGGCGGCGGTGCCGGCCGACGGTGTGTACGCCGGCAGGCTGCGTCGCCTCGACACCGGCGAGGTGTTCCCGGCTGCCGTCTCGGTGGGCACCAACCCGACCTTCGACGGGACCCGGGAACGTCGGGTGGAGTCCTATGCGCTGGACCGGACCGACCTCGAGCTCTACGGCGTCGAGGTCGAGGTCGCCTTCGTCGCCAGACTACGCGGCATGGAGCGGTTCGCCGGGGTCGACGAACTCATCGAGCAGATGGGCCGCGACGTGCAGCGCACCAGGGAACTGGTGTCCTGAGCCTGGGCACTGGGTTGCCGGTCGCGTCGGGTCATCGGCCGACGGAGCTCCTACGCCGGTGAGGCAGCCGGCAGCCCGGGTCGTCAGCCCGGTTGCTGGTGGGTCTGAAGTTGCGGCCGACAGGGCAGCGACGGGAGAGGTGGGCTGGCGGTCCGGGGTCGTTGGCCGGGTTGCTGGTCGCCGGTGGTCACTTGTGGCTGCTGTGACCACAGGTGCGGGCCCGGGGCGGGGAGGGTCGCCGATTGGGCGCAAACAACATGAAATCCAGCGTGTTCGATGTCGTTTGCGTCCAATCGGTGGGGTCTTGAGCACGGGTCGGGCGAGAACACGTCGATTGTTCCGAAACGGCACCTCGATTGGCCGCAGACTGCATGTCACCCGGTCTCCGATTGCGGTTTGGGCCCAAACCGCAACACCTCACCCCGCCGGGGCCCGTCTCCCGCGCCCTTGTGGGGCCTGGTGCCCGTCTCCTGCGGTGCTGTGGTGGCCCTGCCCCATCTCCCGCGGTGCTGTGGTGGCTGAGGACCCGGTATACGGGCCACTTTGCCACCACAAGACCGCAGGAGAGGCAAGAACACCGCGGCAGACCGATGACCCGGGCAGGCCAGGCGACCCCCAGCAACCCGGCCGACAGCCACAGCCACAGCCACCTGCCGCCCACCCGTCGTCGCTGCTCTATCGGCCAGCACTACCGGTGACCAGCAACTCCGCCAGCAGCCCGACCCACCGACGGCGCTCACCCGGCGGTGCTGATCGGCGCAGTTGCGCTGTCGGCTCGCCGCCAGACCCGGCGGCGTCATCCTCCGTGCATCCCCGTCCCCGGTCACGAGCAGAAGGGGGCGATCGAATGTCGCCTACCGACACGTCAGGGGATGCGCGCTAACGACTCGTCAGGCGTCGAGGTCCTTCTCGACGAGGGCAGCGATCTGCTCGAGGGCGGCTTCGTCTTCGCTGGCAACCTCGACGCTGTCACCGCACGAGGCACCGAGCGTCATCAGGAGGAGCGCGGAGCTGGCGTCAACGCCGTTGATGGTCACCTCGGCATCGAGCTCACCGGCAGCCTCGGCGATCAGAGCGGCAGGACGAGCGTGCAGGCCGACGGACGAACCGACGACGACGGACTTGCTAGGCATGGGGCTCCTTCGTGGCTGGGTGTGCTGCGAGACATGATGCCGTCCGGGTGGCCGGCGCGCCAGCCACCCAGACGACATCCGAGACGACGCCTCAGGCGGCGATGGTGATGTTCTCCGGATTGGACTTGCCCATGGACTTGAGCAGGATCACGCCCGCTGCCCCCACGACACTGCCGGCGATCAGGGCGATGAAGAAGCCCAAGATGTTGCTGACCGCGAAGAGCACGAAGATGCCGCCATGTGGTGCTCGCGACGCCACATGCATCGCCTCGGCCAGACCGCCGGTGACGGCGCTGCCGAGCATGATCGGCGGGATGACCCGCAGCGGATCGGCTGCCGCGAACGGGATCGCGCCCTCGGTGATGAACGATGCGCCCATCAGCCAGCCGGCCTTCCCGTTCTCACGTTCGGCTGGGGTGAACAGATGCGGCCGCACGACGGTGGCCAGCGCCAAGGCGATCGGCGGCACCATGCCGGCGAGCATGACGGCCGCCATGATCCGCAGCTGCGGGGCGTTGCTGGCGAGCGAGGCGCTGCCGATGCCGGCGACGGCGAAGCTGTAGGCGACCTTGTTCAGCGGTCCACCCATGTCGAAGGCCATCATCAGGCCGAGCACGACGCCCAGCAGGACAGCGCTGCTCCCGCTCATGGAGTTCAGTCCGTCGTTGAGCTTGTCCATCAGCCAGGCGATCGGCTTGCCGAGGACGATGATCATGAGCACACCGCAGATCAGCGAGGTGAGCAGCGGGATCACCATGACCGGCATCAGGCCTCGCGCCCAGCTCGGCACCGCCCACGAGGCGATCCAGTGCGCGACGATGCCTGCGAGTACGCCGCCGATGATGGCCCCGAGGAAGCCGGTGGCGGGCAACGCGACACCGCTGCTCGAGGTCACACCGAAGATGTTCGCGGCGAGGCCACCCATCACGAACCCGGGCGCGATCCCCGGCCGGTCGGCGATGGCGAAGGCGATGTATCCGGCCAGCGCTGGCACGAAGAACATGAACGCCGTCTTGCCGATGATGAAGAAGATCGCACCCAGATAGGCGAAGAAGCCGGAGCTGAACAGCGCGTGGTCGAGCCCCAGGTCACCGGCGTTGGGCGGGTTGAACAGCGTGTTGTGGACAGCGATGTCGCCGTACGGCCCGGCGATCTCGTAGCCACCGAGCAGGAAGCTGAGCGCGATCAGCAGACCACCCGCGGCGACGAACGGGATCATGTAGGACACGCCGGTCATCAGCACGCGACGGGTGCGCCCGCCCCAGCTCTCACCCTCGCCGCCACCGGTCGACCCGCCGCCATCGGCGGCGCTGCCCTCGACCTTCGGCGCGGACGCCGGGTCGGCGGCGTAGCGGAGAGCCTCGGCCACCATGCCGTCACCATCGTCGATGGCACGCTTGACTCCCGAGCTGACCATCGGCTTGCCGGCGAACCTGGCCCGATCACGCACGCCCACGTCGACGGCGAAGATGACCGCGCCGGCCGCGGAGATGAGCGCTGGATCGAGCGGCTTGGCTCCCGCCGAGCCCTGGGTCTCTACGTGGATCTCGACGCCCGCCGCTTCGGCGGCCCGCTCCAGGGCCTCGGCGGCCATGTAAGTGTGGGCGATGCCCGTCGGGCATGCGGTCACGGCCACCAGGCTGTGGGCTGCCCCGGACGATGCTGCGGCACCAGCGGTGGGGGCGGGCGTGCTGGCGGCGTGGGCTCCTCCGGCTGCCGGCTCGGGCTCGGAGACCTCGCTCTGGATGACCGCCACTGCCTCCTCCGGTGTGGTCGCCGAGCGAAGGCCGGCCACGAAGTCCGGCTTGACCAAGGCCCGCGCGAGCATGGTGAGGACCTTCAGGTGGGTGGCGTCGCCGCCCTCGGGAGCCGCGATCAGGAAGGCCAGGTCTGCTGGGCCGTCTTTGGCGCCGAAGTCGACGGCGGGGGAGAGCCGGGCGAAGGCGAGGGTAGGCACCTCGACCGCCGACGTGCGGCAGTGCGGGATGGCGATGCCGCCCGGCAGGCCGGTGTTGGACGTCGCCTCTCGAGCCATGGCGTCGGCGACGAGCTGCTCTTGTGAGCCGGTGCGTCCCGCCGCGGCGACCACGGCCGCCAACTGGTTGATGACCTGGGACTTCTCCGAGCCCAGGTCCGCGTCGAGCCGCACCAGCTCGGCGGTGATCATGTCGGTCATGAGTTCTCCGATATGGGGTTGAGCGAGCTCACCCGGACCAGGTCCGGCCGAGTCTGCGAGGGGTTGGGAATGGTCGTGCCGGGAAGACCCGCGGCAGCACTGCCGTAGGCGACCCCGAGAGCCAGCCGCTCGGCGGGGGAGAGCCCCCGCACCTCCCCGAGGAGGTAGCCGAACAGGCTGGAGTCCCCAGCACCGACGGTGCTGACGACATCGATGGGCGGGGAGGGTGCGTACCACGCCTCCTCCGCGGTGACGAGGACGGCGCCAGCGCCGCCCAGCGTCGCGAGCACCGTGGAGACACCCCGGTCGACGAGATAGGCCGCGGCGCGGGCCGCTGCGCGCGGATCGGACTCGAGCTCCTCGGCGTCGGCACCGGTGAACGACGCCAACTCCTCCCCATTGGGTTTCATCAGGTCGGGGGCGGCGGCGGGGAGCGCCGCCACCAGTGCGGCCAAGGGAGCGTCGCTGGTGTCGACAGCGACTTTGGCGGGCGTCTCTCGCAGAGCGGTCACCAGGTCGGCGTACCACCCGACCGGCGCACCCGGAGGGAGGGAGCCGGCCAGCACCACCCACGATGCGGTCTCGGCTCGAGCCAGCATCGCGTTGGCCATGGCATCCAGCACGGTTGTGGTCACCGTGGCGCCGGGACTGTTGAGCTTGGTGGTGGTGCCGTCCGGCTCGGTGATCGCAAGGTTCACCCGGACATCTCCTGCCGGAGGCACCGGGCGAGCGTCGATCCCAGCGCTGAGCAGCTCGTGGACGAAGGGATCGTCGTCGGCGGCAGGGAGCACCGCCACAGTCGGGATCTCGGCCGCCACCGCGGCTCGGGAGATGTTGACCCCCTTGCCGGCCGCGACCGAGGTCACCGACACCACGCGCTGGACCGCGCCGCGGACGAGGGGTCCGTCCAGGGTGACGGTGCGATCGACGCTCGGGTTGGGCGTCAGAGTGACGATCATGCGATCACGACCTCCAAGCCGGCGGACTCGAGCTCCTCGTGCTGGGCGGGCGTGATCTGGTCGTCGGTGACGAGCACGTCGACGTCGGACAGCTTGGCGAACTGCATGGTGCGCTCCACTCCGATCTTGCTCGAGTCACACAGGACCACCACCCGTGCTGCTGCGGCGATCAATGCGGACTTGGTGGCCGCCTCCTCGTGGTCCGGGGTGGACAGCCCGTGGGAGAGAGTGATGCCGTTGGTTCCAACGAAGGCCAGGTCCGCACGGACCCGCTCGAGCGCTGCGATGGTGTCGACCCCGACGGCGGCGAGCGTGCGACTGCGCACCCGGCCCGGCAGGAGATGTAGCTCGACCTCCTGCTCGGCCAGGCGGGACGCGATCGGCACCGCATGGGTGAAGACGGTGAGTCGGTGGTCCTGCGGAAGGATCTCGGCGAGTCGGATCGTGGTGCTGCCCGCGTCGAGGATCAGGGTCGCCTCGCGTTGAGGGAGGAACTGCAGGGCAGCCCTGGCGATGCGCCCCTTCTCGGCGGTGTTGGCCAGATCGCGGTCGCTGAGGCGGGCCTCCAACCAGGTGACCGAATCGGGGGGCAGCGCGCCGCCATGGACACGTCGCAGGAGACCGAGTCCCTCAAGTGTGGAAAGATCGCGACGAACCGTCTCCGTGGTGACGTCGAAGGTCTTCGCCAACTCGACGACCGAGACCCGACCACGGCGGGTCACCAGTTCGGCCATCGCCTGTTGCCGTTCCTCGGCATACATGGCGACCCCCGATCCGGTTTCTTCGGGTCGATCGCTGCAGGCGGCCGACCGAAATCTTTGTTTGTATTGTTTTAGTGCCGAATGTGTTGACTGTCAAGGGTGCAAGCGGTTGACTGTGGCCATGGTCACTGCAGAGTCGTTGTCGGGAACACCTGTCGTCCCGGGCCTGGCCTTCGGCCCGGCCCTTCGTGTGTCGGGGGAGGTGTCGGCCGAGGCCATCGCCCGCTACGGCGACGGGGGCTTCACCGATCCTGATGCGGCGTTGGCCGCCTTCGACGAGGCTGCCGGGATGGTGGCGGAGGGCTTCGCTCGCAAAGCCGACAAGGTGTCCGGGCCGTCCGCCGAGGTGTTGACCGCCAGCGCGGGGCTTGCCCGCGACAAGGGGCTTCGCGGCGCGGTGGCCAAGAATCTCAAGGCCGGCGCTGGACTCATCGAGTCCGTCCAGCTGGCTGCCAACCAGTTCGTCGACGTCTTCACCGCGATGGGCGGTCTGATGGCCGAGCGCGCCACCGACCTGCGCGACATCGAGCGCCGGGTGATCGCGCACCTGGTCGGCGAGCCGGAGCCGGGGGTGCCCACGCCCGAGGACGCTTCGGTGCTGGTCGCCGAGGACCTGGCCCCGTCTGACACCGCCGGTCTCGACCCGACGCTGATCGTCGCTCTGGTGACCGAGCGCGGTGGGCCGACGAGTCACACCGCGATCATCGCGCGGCAGCTAGGCATCCCCTGCGTGGTCGGGGTCACCGGCGCCACCAGCCTGAGCGGCGGCACCGCGCTGCTCGTGGACGGCACGCTCGGCAGCATCGAGATCGATCCTGACGAAGCCGAGGCGATCGCTCGAGTCGACCGTGACCGCGCCGCGCGCGCCGAGCTCGAGAGTTGGAGCGGTCCTGCCAAGACCCTCGACGGCACCCACGTCAAGCTGCTGGCCAACGTGGCCGACGGTGAGTCCGCACGACAGGCCTCCGGGTCGCCGGTGGAGGGCGTGGGCCTGTTCCGCACCGAGCTGTGCTTCTTGAACCGTCAGGACGAGCCGGACCCGGAGGAGCAGGCCGACATCTACGCCGAGGTGTTGGAGGCCTTCTCCCGGCCGGGTCAGTACGTCGTCATCCGCACCCTCGATGCCGGCTCGGACAAGCCGATCGCCTTCGCGACCCACGAGGGCGAAGAGAACCCCGCCCTCGGCGTGCGTGGCCTGCGACTCTCCTTCGACAATCCCGCCCTGCTCGACCACCAGCTCGACGGCGTTGCCGGGGCGGCCCAACGCACCGGCACGGAGACCTGGGTGATGGCTCCGATGGTGGCCACCGTGGAGGAGGCCAAGGAGTTCGCGGAGAAGGTGCGCGCGCGAGGACTCAAGCCCGGCATCATGATCGAGGTTCCCAGCGCCGCGCTGCTGGCCCACCGGATGCTCGAGGTGGTCGACTTCGTCTCGATCGGCACCAACGACCTCACCCAATACACCATGGCCGCCGACCGGATGGCCACCGACCTGGCCCACCTCACCGACCCCTGGCAGCCCGCTGTCCTCCAGCTGATCGCGATCACCGCGTCGGCCGGCCGTGCCAACGGCAAGCCGGTGGGCGTGTGTGGTGAGGCCGCCGCGGACCCTGCCCTGGCCTGTGTGCTCGTCGGCCTGGGCGTCACCTCGTTGTCCATGGCGCCGGCCGCCGTCCGTGCGGTGGGCGCTCAGCTGGACAAGGTGTCGATGACCACCTGCGTCGAAGTTGCCGAGGCCGCCCTGGCCGCCGACGACCCGCTCTCCGCCCGCGCCGCCGTCCGCGCCGGCCTGGATCGCTAGCGGCTCCGCCGCGGACCTGCGTCGCGCGAGGGCACGTCGGTTGCGCGAGGGCACGCCGCCGGGTTGCTGGTCGCCGGGTTGGTGCTGGCCGACGGGCAGCGACGCGGGGAGGCGGTCCGCCGGTTCGGCTGCTGGCCGGGTTGCCGGTCGCCTGTAGTGCTGGCCGACGGGGCTGCGACGCGGGGAGGTGAGCCGGCGGTTCGGGTCTCTTGCCGGGTTGCTGGTCGCTGGTGGTCACTCTGGTCACCGTTTTCACAAGGTATGTCGAGATGCCTGCACCTACCTCGGTGAATGACGCACGGTAAGTGCAGGGATCACGACATACCTTGTGAAAGCAGCAACCCGGGTGACCCCTGGGACCAGACCGGCACCGTTGTCCGGGACGGGAGCGCCGATTGGGCCGAAACTGCTTCCCGCCCCGTCTGCCGCGGTGCTGTGGTGGCTGTGGCCCATCTCCCGCGGTGCTGTGGTGGGTGAGGGCCCGGTATACGAGGCACTTTGCCACCACAAGACCGCGGCAGACGCAAGAAGACCGCGGCAGTCACCAGTTCAGGGCTCGACGGTGACCTTGATCGCCTCGCCGTTCTTGACGATCTGGAAGGCGTCCAGCACGCGGTCCAGGGGGATGTGCTCGGTGATCAGGTCCTTGACCGGGACCTGACCGGTGGAGATGTACTCCAAGGCGCGCTTGTTGTGCTCGGGAGCGGAGCCGTTGGCTCCGTGGATGTGCAACTGGCGGTAGTGCACCAGGTTGGAGTCGCACTTGATGAACGGGTCGTTCTTCGGCAGCCCGCCGAAGAACGAGATCCGGCCGTTGCGGGCGGCCATCGAGATGGCCTGCTCCTGGGTGACGTTCGCCGCCGTCGCCGTGATCACGACATCGGCGCCGCGGCCGCCGGTCAGCTCCAGGACCCGCTCGACGACATCGGTCTCGGCGGCGTTGATGACCTCGTCCGGGTGCACGGCGTCGGCCGACATCTGGAGCCGCTCAGCATTGACGTCGACGAGGTAGACCGGGCCGGCCTGGTGGACGCCGCGGGCGATCCGGATGTGCATGCAGCCGATCGGCCCCGCACCGAAGACGACCACCGTGTCGCCGGCCTCGATGCCGAGCAGTTCTTGAGCGTTGATCGCACAGGCGAACGGCTCGGCGGCTGACGCCTCGTCGTAGCCCACGTTCTCGGGGATCCGGTTGAGCCCGTCGACCTTGAGCACCTCGCGCGGCACGATCATGTACTCCGCGAACCCGCCGTCGTACTGGTAGCCCACCGAGGTCTGGTTCTGACAGACCGCCATCCAGCCCTTCCGACACTCGTAGCAGTCGCCGCACGGGACCGCGGCGATCACTTGGGCGCGGTCACCGACCTGCCAGTTGGAGCCGTACGTCGCGTTGACGTCCGCGCCCACCTCGACGACCTCGCCGGCGATCTCGTGTCCGGTGATGCGCGGGGGAGTGAGGTTCTGGTGTCCGTTGTAGAAGATCTTCACGTCGGTGCCGCACGTCGAGCAGTTCCGCACCCGGAGCTTGATCTCGTCGGGGCCGCACGTGGGCTCCTCGACGTCCTCGAGACGCACGTCCTCTGGTGCGTAGAACCTCAGCGCCTTCATGGGAACTCCTTCTGATCGACGAACGGGGAACCGGGGACCTGGACCGGACGCTACTCCCGGACCCGATTAGTTGGCAATTGGTCGGCCGGTACCCCTTGACTCGGGCATGAACGGGTCAGTATAAAGACATTCGCAGATCAAGGGTGATTTGTCCGTCCCGCCCTCCGGCTGGGCGTCACGAAAGGATCAGCATGGCGACAGACACCGCAACCGATCCCCGGACCTCGACCAGAGTTCATATCCAGAGGTTCGGCACGTTCTTGTCCAACATGGTCATGCCGAACATCGGCGCGATCATCGCGTGGGGTCTGATCACGGCCTTCTTCATTCCGGTCGGCTGGACCCCCAACGAAAAGATCGCCACGATCGTCGGCCCAGGCATCTACTACCTGTTGCCGCTCCTGATCGCCTACACAGGCGGTTACAACGTCTACAAGCTGCGCGGTGGCGTGGTCGGTGCGACGTCGACGATGGGCATCATCATGGCGACCAGCTCGCCTCTCTTCGACCCGGTCTACGCAGACACCGGCGGATCGCCGATGTTCCTCGGCGCGATGATCATGGGGCCGCTGGGGGCCTATGTGATCAAGCGCCTCGACGGACTCTGGGACGGCAAGATCAAGCCCGGCTTCGAGATGCTGGTGAACAACTTCTCGGCCGGCATCTCTGCCGCCCTGATGGCGATCGCCTCGATGTTCCTGCTGGGGCCGGTCCTGCGAGCGGTCATGGAAGGACTCGGGAACGCGGTCGAGTACCTCGTCAACCACAACCTCCTACCGCTGACGGCGATCATCATCGAGCCGGCCAAGGTGCTGTTCCTCAACAACGCCATCAACCACGGCGTGCTCACCCCGCTCGGCCTGGACCAGGCCAAGTCGGCCGGCCACTCCGCCCTGTTCCTGCTCGAGGCCAACCCCGGGCCCGGTGCCGGGCTCCTGCTCGCCTACATGGTCTTCGGTCGCGGCGTCTCGAAGGCGACCGCTCCGGGTGCCTTCATCATCCAGTTCTTCGGTGGCATCCACGAGGTCTACTTCCCCTACGTGTTGGCCAAGCCGCGGTTGATCCTGGCGCTGATCTGCGGTGGCGCCACCGGCACGCTGATGAACGTGATCAACGACTCCGGTCTGGTGGCTCCAGCGGCGCCCGGCTCGATCTTCGCGGTCTATTCGTCCATGGCGAAGGGCAGCGTGGTCGGTGTCACGCTCTGTTGGTCCACCGCCCTCATCGTCACTTTCCTGGTCGCGGCAGTGTTGCTCAGGCTGGATCGCTCCGAGGACGACGGGGACCTCGCGGCTGCGACCGCGTCCATGGAGGACATGAAGGGGAAGAAGTCCTCGGTGGCTTCGGTGCTCACCGGTGGTGGTACGGCGACCGCGGTGGCCACCAAGCCCATCAAGAGCATCGTGTTCGCGTGCGACGCGGGCATGGGATCGTCGGCGATGGGTGCCTCGGTGCTGCGCAAGAAGGTTCAGCAGGCGGGCTTCTCCGACGTCACGGTGGTCAACCAAGCGATCTCGAACCTCTCCGACACCTATGACCTGGTGGTCACCCACCAGGACCTCACCGAACGAGCCCGGCAGCAGACGGGGTCAGCGGTGCACGTGTCGGTCGAGAACTTCATGGGCAGCCCCCGCTACGACGAGATCGTCGAGCTGCTACGGCGGACCAACGACCCGAACGCCCAAGAGGGCAGTGCGGCAGTGGCGGAGGAGGCGTCCTCTGCGGGACTGCTCCAGACGTCCGCGGTGGTCTTGCACGGCACTGCGCGGAGTCGTGACGACGCCATCACCGAGGCGGGCAACCTGCTCGTCGGTGTCGGTGCGGTCGACCCGGCGTACGTCGCCTCGATGCACGAGCGGGAGACCTCTGTGTCCACCCACATGGGCAACGGTCTGGCCATCCCGCACGGCACCAACGAGGCCAAGGACAGCATCCATCGCACGGCGCTGTCCTTCGTCCGCTACGACAGCCCAGTGGACTGGAACGGCAAGCCGGCCGAGTTCGTGATCGGCATCGCCGGCGCGGGCAAGGAGCACCTGGCCCTGCTCGGGAAGGTCGCCGGCGTCTTCGTCGACGCCGACCAGGTCGCGCGGCTCCGCAGCGCGCAGTCGGCCGAGGAGGTCGTGGCGATCTTGGAGGGCACGTCGTGACCTCCTGACTCCGGGAGCCGGTCATCGCCACCGCCGACCCGTCGCCACGCACCCGAGGTCGGCAATGCGAGGGGTAGGCGACGACCGGCTCCCGGCCAAGCCCGTGGTGGCCAGCGTGACCCGCTGGCCACCACGGGCGCTCTCGTTTTGGGGCGTGGTAGAACGCGCTGGTAGCCTTCTTCGGTTGCCGTGAAACGGCCGCGGATCGAGAGTGCCCGGGTGAACAGGCCCCGGGGCGCCGCGCAACGAGAGTCGACGAGGAGTCGCATTGTCCATCGGTACCGACACCGAGACGAAGAAGAAGATCATCGCCGAGTACGCCACCACCGAGGGCGACACCGGCTCCCCCGAGGTGCAGATCGCGTTGCTCAGCCACCGCATCGCCCACCTCACCGAGCATCTCAAGCAGCACAAGCACGACCACCACAGTCGTCGTGGACTGCTGTTGCTGGTCGGCCAGCGCCGTCGACTGCTCAACTACCTCCAGAAGAACGACATCGACCGCTACCGCTCCATCGTGGAGCGCCTCGGCCTGCGTCGATGACTACCAGAGCGGCTGCCCATCGGGCGGCCGCTCGGTGGCATTCCCAACCCCGTTCGGGGCGCTAGTCTCGAACGCAGACACAACTGCACATCCATCACACCAGGAGCGACCCGCCACGTCTGGCCCGGTCCTCGGTAGTGACCTTCGGAGGCTGCGCCGCACCGGCCAGCCGGCCGCGGGTCTCGATCGAAGACCGGCCTGCGACTTGTCGAGACGAGGCGTTCGCGGATCGCTCCGCGAAGAGAAAGGGACCACGAGAGAGTGGAACCCACCATTTCCGCCGTTGAGACCGTCCTGGACAACGGCAAGTACGGCAAGCGGACCGTCAAGTTCGAGACCGGCCTGCTGGCCCGGCAGGCGGCCGGGTCCGTGACCGCCTACCTCGACGACGAGACGATGCTGTTGTCGGCCACGACGGTCGGCAAGCAGCCCAAGGACCAGTTCGACTTCTTCCCCCTCACCATCGACGTCGAGGAGCGGATGTACGCCGCCGGGCAGATCCCCGGCTCGTTCTTCCGGAGTGAGGGTCGGCCGGGCGAGGACGCGATCCTCACCTGCCGCCTCATCGACCGTCCTCTGCGGCCCACCTTCAAGAAGGGCCTGCGCAACGAGGTCCAAGTCGTCATCACGGTGATGGCGCTGGACCCTGACCACCCCTACGACGTGCTGGCGATCAACGCCGCCTCGCTGTCCACCCAGCTGTCCGGACTGCCCTTCTCCGGCCCGGTCGGTGGCGTGCGGATGGCCCTCATCGAGGGCAACTGGGTGGCGTTCCCCAACCACAGCCAGCTCGAGGACGCCGTCTTCGACATGGTGGTGGCCGGTCGGGTCACTGAGACCGGTGACGTGGCCATCATGATGGTCGAGGCCGAAGCGACCGAGTCGACCTGGGACCTGGTCCAGTCGGGCGCCCAGGCGCCGACCGAGGAGATCGTCGCCACCGGCCTCGACGCGGCCAAGCCCTTCATCAAGCAGCTGTGCGAGGCCCAGGCCGAGTTGGCCAAGGTGGCCGCCAAGCCGGTCGCCGAGTTCCCGATCTTCCTCGACTACGAGGACGACGTCTACGAAGCGGTGGAGGCCGCGGTCAAGGACGACACCGCCGCCGCGCTGACCATCGCCGGCAAGCAGGAGCGCGAGGAGCGGCTCGACGAGATCAAGGGCTCGCTGCTCGACCAGGTCGGCGCCCGGTTCGAGGGCCGCGAGAAGGAGATCGGCGCTGCCTTCCGCTCGCTGAACAAGTCCCTCGTGCGCGAGCGTGTGCTCCGCGACAAGATCCGCATCGACGGCCGCGGTCTGGCCGACATCCGGCCCCTGCACGCCGAGGTCGGGGTCATCCCGCGGGTGCACGGATCGGCCCTGTTCGAGCGTGGTGAGACCCAGATCCTGGGTGTGACCACCCTCAATATGCTCACCTTGGAGCAGAAGCTGGACACGCTCTCCCCGGAGAAGACGCGACGCTACATGCACAAGTATGTCTTCCCGCCGTTCTCCACCGGTGAGACCGGTCGGGTGGGCTCGCCGAAGCGCCGCGAGGTCGGACACGGCGCGCTGGCCCGCCGGGCGCTGCTGCCGGTGCTGCCGACGCGCGAGGAGTTCCCCTACGCCATCCGTCAGCTCTCCGAGGCGATGGGCTCCAACGGCTCGACGTCGATGGGCTCGGTGTGCGCGTCCACCCTGTCGCTGCTGCAGGCAGGTGTCCCGCTGCGGGCCCCCGTCGCCGGCATCGCGATGGGCCTGATCTCCGGTGAGTTGGACGGCGCGACACAGTACGTCGCTCTGACCGACATCCTCGGTGCCGAGGACGCGTTCGGCGACATGGACTTCAAGGTCGCCGGCACGCGTGAGTTCGTCACCGCGCTGCAGCTGGACACCAAGCTCGACGGGATCCCCGCCGAGGTGCTGGGCCAGGCGCTGACCCAGGCTCGGGACGCACGACTGACCATCCTGGACGTGATGGCCGAGGCCATCGACGCGCCCGAGGAGATGTCGGTCCACGCCCCGCGCATCATCACCATCAGGATCCCGGTCGACAAGATCGGTGAGGTGATCGGCCCCAAGGGCAAGGTGATCAACCAGATCCAGGACGACACCGGTGCCCAGCTGACCATCGAGGACGACGGCACGATCTACATCGGCGCCACCAACGGTGAGGCGGCCGAGGCGGCCAAGCAGGCCGTCAACGCGATCGCCAACCCGACCATGCCCGAGGTCGGCGAGCGCTACCTCGGCACCGTCGTGAAGACCACCAACTTCGGGGCGTTCGTCTCGCTGCTTCCGGGCAAGGACGGCCTGCTGCACATCAGCAAGCTGCGCGCCCTCGCCGATGGCAAGCGGGTCGAGGCCGTGGAGGACGTTGTCTCGGTCGGCCAGAAGATCCAGGTGCAGATCGCCGAGATCGACGACCGTGGCAAGCTCTCGCTCGTCCCCGTGGTGGAGGAGAAGGCCACCGAGCCTGCTGACGAGGCGGCAGCCGCCGAGTGACTGCGCCCTCGGCGCGCACCCGCACGGTCCACACCGAGCGCGGTGCCAACGGTCAGTTGACCTCGCGAGTGCGCCGCACCGTGTTGCCGAGTGGGCTGCGGGTGATCTCTGAGGAGATCCCCGGGGTCCGCTCGGCAGCGGTCGGTGTCTGGGTCGGGGTCGGCTCGCGACACGAGACGCCGACGCTCCACGGCTGCTCGCACTTCTTGGAGCACCTGCTCTTCAAGGGCACCCCGGACCGGAGCGCGCTGGACATCTCCGCCGAGCTCGACGCCGTCGGGGGAGAGTTCAACGCCTTCACCACCAAGGAGTACACCTGCTTCCACGCGCGGGTGCTCGACGAGCACCTGCCGTTGGCCGTCGATGTGATCGGCGACATGATCACCAGCTCCCTGCTGCTCGCCGACGACGTCGAGGCGGAGCGGGAGGTCATCCTCGACGAGATCGCCATGCACGACGACGACCCCGACGACGTCGTACACAACCTCTTCGCCGCCCAGGCCTGGGGTGACTCACCCCTCGGTCGGTCGATCGCCGGCACCGCCGACTCGATCACTGGGCTCACGCGGGAGCAGGTGGCTCGGTTCTACCGACGCCACTATCGACCCGAGCAGATGGTGGTGGCGGCCGCCGGCAACCTCGATCACGGTGGCCTGGTCCGCCTGGTGCGGAAGGCCTTCGGTCGCCAGGGGTTCCTCGACTCCGAAGCCGCACCCGCCAGCGGGCGCACCGGCTCTCGCGCTCGTCGAGTAGCCCCCGGTGTGGCCAGCGCCGTGCGTCCACTGGAGCAGGTCAACATCGTCCTCGGGGTCAACGGCCTGACCCGCAGCGACGATCGACGGTTCGCCCTGGGTGTGCTGAACACGGCACTTGGCGGCGGCACCTCGAGCCGCCTCTTCCAGGAAGTGCGTGAACAGCGCGGGCTGGCCTACTCGGTCTACTCCTTCGCCGCACACCACGCTGACGCCGGGCTGGTCGGCGTCTCGGTCGGTTGCCTGCCAGGCAAGCTCGACGCTGTCTTACACACCGTGCGCGCCGAGCTCGCCCGCGTGGCCAGCCACGGCATCTCGGCAGAGGAGCTCGCCCGCGGGAAGGGCCAGCTCAGTGGTGGGCTGGTGCTCGGCCTGGAGGACACTGCGGCTCGGATGTCCAGGCTGGGCAAGGCCGAGCTGGTGCACGACGAGCTGCGGTCCATCGACGAGGTGCTACATCGCATCAACGAGGTCGAGCTTCGTGACGTGCAAGAGCTCTCGGCTCGACTCTTCGACCAGCCAGAGATCCTCGCCGTCGTCGGCCCCGCCCTCGGCTAGGACTAGCGCCGGCCGATCAGCCCGATCACCGGGGGCGCCTTCTGCTCGACCACCGAGACCCGGAAGCCACCCTCGGTGAGCGCCCGGGACGCCTTGGTGACGATGTTGGGCACCAGCTCGGGTGGGTTCGACTCGTAGAACAAGAACACGGCACCGCCAGGCACAACCCGCTGGTGCAGCAGCGCGATCTCGTCAGCGCAGGCGCGCACCCAGAAGAGGTTGACGTTGAATGCGAACACCTTGGTCAGCCGCTTCACCGGCACTCGCAATGTGGCCAGATCGATCTGCCTGACCGTGAGCCGACCGGCATCGATGAAGGCCTGATTGCGTCGGCGGGTGCGGTCGACGCCCGACTCCGACCGGTCGATGGCGAACAGCTTTCCGGTCTCCAGACGCGAGCAGATCAACTCCGCACCGGCACCCGGCCCGCAGCCGATCTCGAGGATGTGGTCATCCGGTCGCACGTCCATCACGTCGACGGCCCACTTGATCCGGGGTGGAATCGGCTGTCGTGGCATGGACCCAAGAGTGCCACCTCGTCGGCGTCGAGTCAGCGACCGGCACGGCACGCGTCGATTCTCCGACTACGCTGCGGGGCATGGGTTCTCCGCTCAAGGTCGGTGTCCTCGGCGCGCTCGGACGGGTCGGCAGCGTGGTGTGTGCAGGGGTTGAGGCCGCCACCGACCTCGAGCTCGTCTGCTCCTTGGACGCCGGCGACCCGCTTGACGGGCTGGTATCCGCGGGCGCCGAAGCCGTGGTGGACTTCACCCGCCCCGATGTCGTGATGGACAACCTGGAGTTCTGCATCGGGCATGGCCTGCACTGTGTGGTCGGGACCACCGGCTTCGACGACGCCCGCTACGCCACGGTGCGCGAATGGGCGGCCTCCTCGCCAGCGACCGGGGTGCTGATCGCTCCGAACTTCTCGATCGGCGCCGTGCTGATGATGCGATTCGCCGCCGTCGCGGCGCCGTACTTCGAATCGGTCGAGGTCATCGAGCTGCATCATCCGAACAAGATGGACGCGCCCTCGGGAACCTCACGACGCACCGCTGAGCTGATCGCGGAGGCTCGCGCAGCCGCGGCAGCGGAGCCGATGCCGGACGCCACCACCACCGCCCTGCCCGGTGCGCGCGGCTCGGAGGTGGCCGGTGTGCACGTCCACAGCATCCGGTCGCGGGGCCTGCTCGCCCACCAAGAGGTGCTGCTCGGAGGACCGGGGGAGACGCTGACCATCCGACACGACTCTCTCGACCGGGTCTCCTTCGTGCCCGGCGTGCTCACCGGGTTGCGCCGAGTTGCCGACCACCCTGGCCTGACCGTCGGCCTGGAGCACTATCTGGATCTCTAGCGCTGGGCTCGATCTCTGACGGCTCAGCCCCACCACAGCCGCAGCAGACCGGCCACCACCGCGGCGCCGAAGACCACGACGAGGAACGGGGCCCGGAACAGGAGCGCCACGACGGCGAACGCCAACCCAGCTGCCCGAGCGTCCAGCTCCAGCCGCCCCTGCCCCGCGAAGACCTGGACGGCGACCAGCGCGGCCAGGAGGGCGACCGGGATCAGGTCGGCGACCCGCTCGATCACCGGGTGGTCGAGAACTCGCGACGGCACCGAGACCCCGGCCAGCTTGAGCAGATAGCAGCCGAGGCTGCCGACGATCACCGCACCCCACAGCGTCATCGGCCGCCTCCGACGTCGTCCGGCGACGGCACCTCGGTGGGGTCTTGGCGCCGAGAGAGTACGCCGGCGAGCAGTGCGACGCCGCCCGCTGCGAGGACGGGCACGCCTGCCGCGGTGACCGGCACCAGGCCGAGCGCGACCGCCACCGCGCCCACCGCGACCAGCTGGTTGCGTCGGTCCCTCAGACGGGGCCACAGCAGGGCCAAGAAGGCGGCGCCGACCGCAGCGTCCAGTCCGTAGGTCCGGGGATCGCCGATGGTGTTGCCGACCAGGGCGCCGACCGCGGTCGCTGCGTTCCAGCCGGCGAAGACCGCCACTCCGGTGGTCAGGAAGCCGATCCGTGCGGCGGCGCGATGGTCGCGGGTCACCGACATCGCCGTCGACTCGTCGATCACCAACTGGGCGACGGTCGCCTTGCGCCATCTCGTCCAGCCTAGGAGCGGGGCCAGTCGGAGCCCGTAGAGCGTGTTGCGGGTGCCCAACAGCAGCGCCGTGGCGGCGCCCGCAGCGGGCGTCCCGCCGGCGGCCAGCACGCCGACCAGCGCGAACTGTGAGGCGCCGGTGAACATGACCAGCGACAACAAGCAGGTCTGCAGCACCGAGAGTCCGGCCGCCACCGAGACCGCACCGAACGACACCCCGTAGGTGCCGGTGGCGACGCCGACCGCGATGGAGTCGCGGACGATGCGTCTGCGCTCCTCGGGCCAAGCCTGGGGCAGCGCGTCAGAGAGAGCCACCCCACGACTCTAGGAGACCGATCGGGGAGCCCCCGCAGACGGCTCAGTCGCGGATGCGGATCCGGATCGGGCGGGGACTGGAGTGGAACTGGTGTAGTGCCAGGTAGGTCAGGGCGAGGCCGGCCAGGGCGCCGATGAGGACTCCGAGTGTCGCCCCGCTGGGATGCAGGCCGCGGGCGAGCCATCCGCCGGCGAGGATGCTGAGGACCATCACTACTGCCGCTGTCCGCCATCGGTAGATCTTGGGTAGCCGACCGAACATCGCTCGATCCCCCCTTCGACTGACACCTGGATCGGTGTGATCTTTCCATGGTGCTCCGGAAGGCGGAGAAATCAACTCTTGACTTGGTGGGTAAACCGGTCGTCTTGGCCTGGAGCCAGGCTTATCCGAGTGCGGTGTGCAGCCGCACCTGCTTGACCAGGGTGGTGCCGGTGCCATCCAGGTCGAGGGTCCGATGCGCTCCGTCGGGCGCCCATCCGGCACCGGTCAGGAAGGCGCGCAGCGCGTCGTCGTCCGTGGTGAGCCAGAAGGTCGCCCGAGTGAACCGATCGGCATGCAAGGTGTCGGCCGCCGCCTGCAGCAGACGTGAGCCGTGGCCGCGGCGTCGGTGCTCGGCGAGGACGGCCAACTCACTGATCTCGGCGTCGGCCACCGGATCGGAGTCGGGGTCGCCGGACGGCTGGCAGACGACGAAGCCCTGCACGGCGTTCTGCTCGAGTGCGACCAGCACCCTGTTGCGCGCATCGCCTGGTGCCTGAAGCGACCGGTGCCAGGCCGCGGCGACTTCCTCCTGGGAGGGGAGCGCCACGGTCAGCCCAGGATCGTCGGCGAGCCCGTGGTCGGTCTGCCAGGTGGCGAGCTGGACGCGGGCGATGGCCGCCGCGTCGTCGGTCCAGGCGACTCGCACGGACAGATCAGCGGCCGGACGCTCATCTCCGGTCGGCATGTCAGCGGTAGACGTCGGGAAGGGCCTCGCCCAGCTTGACCTGTGGCTTGGGCATCCGGCTGAACTTCAGCTGCATCGATCGCATGATGGCGTACGACGTGGTGCCCTTCGTCGACTGGCCGGGGAATCTGGCGGCGAGCTGGCGACGCAACCGAAGGCGCAGCATCACGATGTCGTAGATCACCAGCAGCACCGAGGTGATGGTGAGCAGGTTGGCGAAGGAGACGGCGGTCGGGTTGCCGCCGCTGACCCAGGGGATCACCAAGGCGACCAGCAACACCGGCAAGATCACCTGGATGAACTGGAAACGGGAGTCGACGAAGTCGCGGATGAAGCGCTTCATCGGGCCGCGGTCGCGGGCGGGCAGAAAGCGGTCATCGCCCGAACGCATGGCGGCGCGCGCCTTCTGACTGGCGTCGGATCGCGCGGCGCGCTCGGCTGCGGCCTGCTCCTTGCGGGTCCGCGGCACCTTGGCCCGCGCCTTCGCCGCTGCCTCGGCATCACGCCGCTTCGGCGTCGGCCGACCCTTGCCGCCCTCCTTTGCGGGCGCCTCGGGGACCTCTGGCTCGGACTTGCTGCGGCGGAACACGGACGGCGACCTTCTGCGTGCTTCTCGGGGACGATGCTGGGGGATCATGCTGGCTCGCTCCCGTTGCCGGGAGGCCACCAACCCTACCGGCTGGTCTCCCGCGCGGCACCCGCGGGAGCGGGCCGGCTGGAGTTGCTTCGCTAGGGTGTGGAGAAGAGCTCACCGCGGGGTGATCCAGTCACGAGAAGGGGCCAGACCCCATGAGTCTTTGGCAGCGCTTCACCATGATCTTCCGGTCCAAGGCCAACAAGGTCTTGGACCGAGCCGAGGATCCACGCGAGACGCTGGACTACAGCTATGCCAGGCAGCAGGAGCTGCTGACGAAGGTGCGTCGCGGCGTCGCGGACGTTGCGACCAGCCGCAAGCGCGTCGAGATCCAGATCAGCCAGCTCGAGCAGCAGGCCAGCAAGCTGCAAGGTCAGGCCGAGAAGTCCATCGAGATGGGCCGCGAGGACTTGGCCCGTGAGGCGCTGACCCGCAAGTCCGGCCTGACCAGCCAGATCACCGATCTGAAGACGCAACACGCCCAGCTGCAGGGTGAGGAGGAGAAGCTCACCTTGGCCCAGCAGCGGCTGCAGGCCAAGGTCGAGGCCTTCCGCACCCGCAAGGAGACGATCAAGGCCAGCTACACCGCCGCCGAAGCACAGACCCGGATCAACGAGGCGATGTCGGGCATCGGCGACGAGATGGGCGATGTCGGTGCGGCCATCCAGCGTGCCGAGGACAAGACGGCGCAGATGCAGGCTCGCGCCGGTGCGATCGACGAGCTGATCGCCTCCGGTGCCCTGGACGATGTCAGCGCGCTGAACGCAGGCGACGACATCAGTCGCGAGCTGGAGCAGATGAGCTCCCAGGCCGACGTGGAGGCCGAGCTGGCCAGGCTCAAGGGGGCAGCCAGTCCGCAGGCCATCGAGGCGGCGGACGAGCCCGCCGAGGCGGCGCCGGTCGAGTCCGAGCCGGTTCAAGCCGAGCCGGTGCAGGCCGAGGAGGAGCAGGCGTGAACGACCCCCGCACGGCGTCGGGCTGAGCTGCGATGGCTCACACCCGCTTCATCAAGGACACCGGACTGACCCTCCGGATGACCTCGGTCATGTTCTTGCTCGGGGGCCTGTTCGTGGCTCTCGTGGTGACCTTGATGTATGTCCTGCCGGTGCAGTACACCCCGATCATCGGCCTGATCGGGATCGGCATCGCCTTCTTCCAGTGGTGGTCCTCCGACACGCTCGCCATGAAGGCGATGCGAGCGCGTGAGGTCACCCCGGAGCAGGCACCCGAGCTGCACGCGATGATCGACCGGCTCTGCGCCGTCGCGGACATGCCGAAGCCCCGGGTGGGGGTTGCCGACCTGGACATGCCGAACGCCTTCGCCACCGGCCGGTCACCCGACCGCGCGGTCGTCTGTGTCACGACCGGCATCTTGGGCAGGCTCACCGCCGAGGAGCTCGAAGGTGTGCTGGCTCACGAGCTGTCGCACGTGGCGCACCGAGACGTGTTGGTGATGACCATCGCGTCCACCGCGGGCATCATCGCCGGCATGCTCAGCCGCGGGGCACAGTGGGGCGCGATCGGCGGCAGGCGCAACGACAACGGCGGCGTGCCGGCGTTCCTGATCGTGCTCGGCCTATCCCTGGTCGTCTACGCCGTCAGCTTCTTCCTGACTCGGTTGCTCTCCCGCTACCGCGAGCTGTGCGCCGACCGCTCAGGTGCCTACCTGACGATGAAGCCGGCCGCGCTGGCCTCGGCGCTGCAGAAGATCTCGGGGGAGATCTCGACCATCCCGCAGAAGGACCTGCGTGCCTCCAGCGCCATGAACGCGTTCTTCATCGCGCCCGCGATCAGCGGAGTCACGCTGCGCACCCTGACCTCCACGCACCCCCCGCTGGAGCAGCGCTTGGAGCAGCTGGCCCGGATCCAGGCCGAGCTCAGCCGGCCCGCCGACTGAGTCGTTCGGATGGGCCTGTGGGAGGCGATGACCGGACGGAGCCGGGTCAAGAAGCCGAATCTCGACTCCTTGTTCGCGATCCCGAGCGCGGCCATCACGTTGGAGACTGCTGCGGGCTTCCGGCCTACGGGGGTCGGCTCGGTCTGCTTCCGCTCCGCGGCGGGGGAGGCATTCCACCAGATGCAGACCGACGTGATCGCGTTGATTCGAGCCGATCCGCAGTCGCCCGAGGTGTCGGTGACCACTGACGAGTACGGCTACACTTGGCTGACCGTCCACGACGACCCCACGGATGTCGCCGGGCTCTGCACCGACCTGCACGCCGTGAACACCTCGCTGGTCGAGCAGGGCTTCGACGGTGGCCTGCTCTGCACGCTGGTGCCTTTCACGGACTCGTCCGGGCGCCGCTTCGGGCTGGTCTACCTCTACAAGCAGGGCACCTTCTACGCCTTCGCGCCGCAGGCCGAGCAGCGCCGGGACAACCTGCTCGAGATCACTGTGCGGGACCAGTTGGCCGGAGAGCTGCCGATGGAGCAGGACCTCTCCAGGTGGCTGGCGGTCTGGGGTGCCCCCGGACTAGACAGCTGAGCTTGGCGGGCTGAGTCTGGAGGGCTGGGCGTCACAGCAAGGTCGGGTGGGGAAGGTACGGCGCCGGCTCGCGGAGGTGGCGCAGCGCCAAGAAGCCGCGGTTGTAGACGTCGAGTCGGGCCGCCACGCCGACCTCGACCGCCCACTGGTTGGCCGCCGACACGTGTCCGATCTCGACCGGCACCTCGGGGTCGGAGCTCGCCAGCGCCTCCCACAGCAGCGCCCGGGCCGCCTTGCGGTGGCTGGCGGCCAGGCTGACGACGCCACCGCGGTCGTCGACGTAGGCATAGCCGGAGGCGGCCGGCCGGTCGGTGACGAGCAGTCGGAACATGCCGGCCAGCAGGGCGTGGTCGGGGCCGTGGCCAGCGCCTCGCCGGGCGCGGTCGAGGCTGTCCATCAGCTCGAAGTCGTCGGTGTCGCCGTCGCGCACATGCCGGACCACGGGCAGGTCGGCCCGGCGGACCCGTCCCCACAGCAGCAGCTGGGGGTGCAGGGCGAAGCCGGCTGCCGCGTAGAGCCGCACCGCGCGCGGGTCGGGAGAGGCGTTCAACATCTCGCGCAGGCAGCCCCGGCCGTGCTCCGCCGCGGCCGCCAGCAGCTGCCGTCCGATTCCCGCGCCCTGGTGGGTCGGCGCCACGGCGTACGACGCCAGCACCCACAGCTGCTCACGCACCAGCGAGGTGGCGAAGCCGAGGACGTCGCCGTCACGGTCGGCCACCCAGCACCCACCGGGATCGGTGGTGAGCAGATGCCGGGTGCGGGCGCGCCAGTTCTCGGCACGCTCCTGCGTCCGGCCGGTCGGCTCGGGCCAGCTGCGCGGAAGGCTGCTCCGGTCGACCTCCAGATAGGCCGCCGAGCTGAGCCGTTCGGCTGCGTCGACGTCGGAGACCATCATCGGTCTGATCAGGACGTCATACCCCTCGGTCGCCATGGCGACCCGATCGTATGACCTTGTGGGCAGGGTCGACCCGGGAGCGGGCAAGATGCAGCCATGCGCGTCCTGATCGCCCCCGACAAGTTCGCCGGCACACTCACTGCGGTCGAAGCGGCCCAGGCGATCGCCGAGGGCTGGCGTCAGCAGGCGCCTGACGACGTGCTCGACCTGGCGCCGATGTCCGACGGCGGGCCGGGCTTCGTCGACGTGCTGCACACCGCGCTGGGTGGCGAGCTGCACGCCGTCACGGTGTCGGGACCGTTCCACGAGCAGGCACCGGCCACGCTCCTGGTCGTCGGCGACACCGTCTACGTCGAGTGCGCGCAGGCGTGCGGCCTCCAGCTCACCGACCGAAGGCGCCCTGAGGAGTCCACCAGCCTCGGCGTCGGCGAACTCCTCGTCCGCGCCCTCGAGACGGGTGCTCGGCGCGTCGTCGTCGGTCTCGGCGGCTCGGGCACCACCGACGGCGGCGCCGGTCTGCTAGCGGCGCTCGGGGCGACCGCCGACGTGCCGCTGGACGCCGGGCCGGCCGGGCTCGCCGGTGTGACCGAGGTCGACCTCGGCGCTGCGGTCGCTCGCGCCGGTGCGGTCGAGCTGATCGTCGCCACCGACGTCGACAATCCACTCACCGGCCTCTTCGGTGCGGCTCGCACCTACGGCCCGCAGAAGGGTCTTGACGAAGACAGGCTGCCCGCGGTGGACCTGGTCCTCGAGGGCTGGGCGGACGTGGTCGATCGTCGGGTGGCCCTCGAACCGGGCGCCGGAGCAGCGGGTGGGATCGGCTACGGCTTGCTGGTGCTCGGCGCCACCCGGCAGCCGGGTGTCGAGCTGGTGGCCGAAGCCCTCGGCCTGCCGGATCGCGCCCGATCGGCCGACCTGGTGATCACCGGTGAGGGCGCCTTCGACTTCTCCAGCCGGTCCGGCAAGGTGCCGTACGGCGTTGCGGAGGTCGCGCGCGAGGCGCTCCGGCCATGCATCGCGCTGGCCGGCCAGGTGCTGGTCGGCAGCCGCGAGATGCGGACCCTCGGCATCGAGTCCGCCTATGCGCTGGTCGACCTGGTGGGGAAGGAGCGCGCACTGTCCGACGCGGCCGGAGCGCTCACCGCGCTCGCGGCGCGGACCGCGCGGACCTGGTCGCGATGACCCTGGTTGATCGGGCTGGTCGATCGGATCGGGAATATTCGGGGTCTGTGCGACCATTGGACTGATGACGACACGCGGTGACACCGCGCTTCACGACGCACCGGGAGAAACGATGACCGAGCAGGTGGACACCACCTTCGAGCGACGCAGCGACCAGATCAACCTCAGCAGCGTGGCAGCCGCGAAGGTGAGGAGCCTCCTCGACCAGGAGGGCCGCGACGACCTGCAGCTGCGCATCTCGGTGCAGCCGGGCGGGTGCTCCGGGCTGCGCTATCAGCTCTTCTTCGACGAGCGCACCCTCGACGGAGACGTCGTGAGCGACTTCGACGGGGTCGCGGTCGTGGTGGACCGGATGAGCGTGCCCTACCTCAACGGCGCCATGATCGACTTCGTCGACTCGATCGAGAAGCAGGGCTTCACCATCGACAACCCCAACGCCACCGGCTCCTGCGCCTGCGGCGACTCCTTCCACTGATCCCAGATCGACTGATCCAGATCAGTCCAGATGCAGGTGTAGGGCCGCGGCCAGCTGAGCCGCAGCGTCACTGACCCTGATCTCCTGCTTGGGCACCTCGCGCGGGTAGTCCTCGTAGCGCATTGACGGTGCCTGCGCGAGATGGCTCAGACGTTGCTCGACCACCTCGCAGTCGGCGTACATCTCCGTCGGACTCGAGAGTTCGGCGTGCGAGAGCCGCGATGCGGCCCGCACCGCTCGGGCGGGAGAGATGACCATGAGCATGAGGCTAGTGACTACTCGGAGGTAGTCCCAGCGTTTCGGCTCAGTAGTCTTCGGTGTCATGTCGCTGCTGATCGCCGGCTCCATCGCCACCGACCACCTGATGAGCTTCAACGGCAAGTTCTCCGACTCCCTGGTCGTCGACCAGCTCGACAAGCTCTCGGTGTCGTTCCTGGTTGACGAGCTGGAGATCCGGAGGGGCGGGGTGGCCGCCAACATGTGCTTCGGGCTGGGCCGGCTCGGGCTGCGTCCGGTGCTGGTCGGCGCAGCGGGCGAGGACTTCGCCGACTACCGGTCCTGGCTGGAGCGACACAACGTCGACTGCGCCTCGGTGCACATCTCGGAGACCCGGCACACCGCCCGCTTCATGTGCACCACCGACACCGCGCTGGCGCAGTTCGCCACCTTCTACGCCGGTGCGATGGCTGAAGCCCGGCTGATCGAGCTGGCGCCGATCGTGGAGCGGGTCGGGGAGCCGGAGTACGTCCTGATCGGCGCCGACGATCCCGAGGCGATGCGGCAGCACACCCACGAGTGCCGTCAGCGGGGCTATCCCTTCATCGCCGACACCAGCCAGCAGCTGGCCTACAGCGACGGCGAGCTGATCCGCGACCTGATCGAGGGCGCCGCGCTGCTGTTCTCCAACGAGTACGAATCGCACATGATCGAGGCCAAGACCGGCTGGTCGGAGCAGGACATCCTCGATCGGGTCGGCATCCAGGTGACCACGCTGGGTGCTCGCGGGGTGCAGGTGCGCGGACACGACATCGACGCCTTCGAGCTGCCCGCGGTCGCCCGCGTGGAGGCGGTCGAGCCGACCGGTGTCGGGGACGCCTTCCGGGCCGGGTTCCTCGGTGCCCTGGCCCGAGATCTCAGCCTCGAGCGGGCTGCCCAGGTGGGCTGTGTGCTGGCGGCGTACGTCCTGGAGACGGTCGGCACCCAGGACTACAGCTTCACGCCGGAGGAGTTCGCCGCCCGGGTCACCAAGGAGTACGGCGAGCAGGCGGGCACCGAGGTCGTTGAGCAGTGGTGAACTCGACCGCGAGATCAGCGAGTGCCCCGCCGCAGCAAGGCCGTTGTCTTCCGCTAGTGTTCGATCTAGCGTGGCGTCGAGAGAGAGGGCTCCTTTCGTGAGTGCAAGGCTCACCAAGCGTGTTGGCACGCCCCTGCTGCGCTGGGGCATCGGGCTGACGCTGGTGGCAGGTGTTCTGCTCCTCAGCGGGTGCTCGGCCGAGGCCACTGAGGAGTGGAAGCGGCTGGCGATGCCGGAGCCCGGGACCAAAGAGGCGGGGCAGATCTTCTACTTCTGGCGCTGGTCTTGGGTCGCGCTGCTCCTGGTCGGCGTTTTCGTGTGGGGCCTGATGGGTTGGGTCGCGGTGCGCTACCGCAGGCGCAGTGAGGACGAGACCCCCGTCCAGACTCGCTACAACCTTCCGCTCGAAATCCTCTACACGGTCGCGCCGGTCATCATTGTGATCGTCTTCTTCGCCAACACCGTCGGCCTCCAACACGATCTCAAGGAGTTGGACCCCGACCCCGACCACACCATCGTGGTGACCGCGCAGCAGTGGTCGTGGACGTTCAACTACCCCGGCAACCGCGAGGCTGACGGCTCTTGGTCCGGCGAGCCTGGCACCGACGGCAAGAACGTCTACGAGGCCGGCGACGCGTCGTATATCCCGACCTTGGTGTTGCCGGTCGGCCAGACCATCCAGTTCGAGTTGCACTCTCCCGACGTGATCCACTCGTTCTGGGTGACCGGGTTCCTCTACAAGGAGGACGTCATCCCTGGCCGGGTCAACGTGTTCCAGGTGACCCCGGACCGGATCGGCACTTATCAGGGCAAGTGTGCTGAGTTGTGCGGCGCCTACCACTCGCGCATGCTCTTCAATGTCGAGGTCGTCTCGCAGGATGACTACGAGGCGTACCTCCAGCAGCAGATCGCCAAGGGCAAGGTCTCCGAGGAACCACTGCTCGGTAACCAGCACGCGACCACCCAGGCGGGTCTCGAGAACGGCGAATCCGAGGAGGCCGACCAGTGACCGCCACCGCAGCACAGCCCAGCACCGTGGGGAAGGCTCGCAGGCCCCTGGGCAAGGAACTCGTGCGGATCCTCACCACCACCGATCACAAGCTGATCGGCAAGCTCTACCTCACCACCTCGGTGCTCTGGTTCATGGCCGGCGGCATCATGGCGCTGCTGATGCGCTCGGAGCTGGCCTTTCCGGGCAACCAGATCGTGTCCGACGAGGTCTACAACCAGCTCTTCACCATGCACGGCACGATCATGCTGTTGTTGTTTGCGACGCCGCTGTTCTTCGGGTTCGCCAACGCGATCATGCCGTTGCAGATCGGTGCCCCCGACGTCGCCTTCCCGCGGCTGAACATGCTGAGCTACTGGCTCTACCTCTTCGGCGGGTTGATCACCGCATCGGGCTTCCTCACCCCGGGCGGCGCCGCGAGCTTCGGGTGGTTCGCTTATGTGCCGCTCAGTGACGGCGTCGCGTCACCAGGGGTGGGCGGCGACCTGTGGGTGATGGGTCTGTGGATGGCGGGCTTGGGCACCATCCTGGGTGCGGTCAACTTCGTCACCACGATCATTTGCATGCGCGCACCCGGCATGACCATGTTCCGGATGCCGATCTTCACCTGGAACACGCTGGTCACTAGCCTGCTCGTGCTGATCATCTTCCCGATCCTCGCCGCTGCACTGCTCGCGCTGGAGGCTGATCGACAGTTCGGGGCGCACGTCTTCGACCCGTCCCACGGCGGACCGATCCTGTGGCAGCACCTGTTCTGGTTCTTCGGGCATCCGGAGGTCTACGTCATCGCTCTACCCTTCTTCGGCATCGTCACCGAGGTGATTCCGGTGTTCAGCCGCAAGCCGATCTTCGGCTACATCGGGCTGGTGGGTGCCACGCTTCTGATCGGGATGTTGTCGGTCGCGGTGTGGGCCCACCACATGTTCGTCACCGGCGCGGTCGACTTGGACTTCTTCTCCGGGATGTCACTCTTGATCGCGGTGCCAACCGGGGTGAAGTTCTTCAACTGGATAGGCACGATGTGGGGCGGCTCCGTCTCGATGGACACGCCCCTGCTGTGGACCTTCGGGTTCTTGACCACCTTCCTGTTCGGTGGCCTCACCGGCGTCATCTTGGCGTCGCCACCATTGGACTTCCACGTCTCCGACAGCTACTTCGTGGTCGCGCACTTCCACTACACCGTCTTCGGCACGGTGGTGTTCGCGATGTTCTCCGGCTTCTACTTCTGGTGGCCGAAGTTCACCGGCAAGATGCTGGACGAGCGACTCGGCAAGATCCACTTCTGGCTGACGTTCGTGGGCTTCCACACCACGTTCTTGATCCAGCACTGGCTCGGGGTGGAGGGCATGCCGCGTCGGTACGCCGACTATCTGCCCTCCGACGGGTTCACCACCCTCAACCAGATCTCGACCATTGGCGCCTTCGTGTTGGCCGCCGCGATGTTGCCGTTCCTCTACAACGTCTACAAGACGGCACGCTCCGCGCCCATGGTCGACAGCGACGACCCGTGGGGTTGGGGTCGGTCCCTGGAGTGGGCCACCAGCTGCCCGCCCCCGCGGCACAACTTCCACTCGCTTCCGCGGATTCGGTCGGAGTCGCCGGCCTTCGACCTGCACCATCCTGAGATCGCGGCGATGGAACTAGATGAGGACTCCCAGCTCAAGGAGGTGGAGCGGTGAAGGCCGAGGCCTGGGTGTTCGGCGCCACCACCGCCTTCTTCCTGCTGGTGTCGCCGATCTACTGGATCGCCACCGCCTACGGCGGCTATCTCGACGGCAAGGGCGACTGGACCGGCTTCACGGCGCTGGCGATGACCACGCTGCTGTGCTTGATGATCACCGTCTACCTCGGCTTCCACGCGCGGAAGATGGATGCCCGGCCGGAGGACTCCAAGGACGCCGAGATCGCTGACGGGGCGGGCGAGTTGGGCTTCTTCCCGCCCTACTCCTGGTGGCCGTTGTGGTGCTCGATGTGCCTCGGCGTGATGGTCTTCGGTGTCGCGGTGCACGCGTGGTGGCTGTTCATCATCGGAGCGGGCTTTGGTGTCGTGGCGTTGAGTGGCTTCGTCTTCGAGTACTACCGCGGCGAGCACGCCCACTGAGCAGGGGGACACACGCGGTCCGTGTCGGGGCGGCGTGTTGGGTGGTAGGCCCCGAGGTCGGTACCCTGGGGGGTCGGTGACCATCCAAGGGGGACTCTCATCGTGACGCTGGTGCGACGTGCGCTCGGGACGCGTGGCCTGCCCGTGCTCGCTCTCGTCGGCGTGACCGGGGCTGCGCTGTTGCTGTCGGCCTGCCAGGGGAGCACGCCCACGAGTTCGGCAGAGCCGGCTGGGTCGGGGGACAGCTCGTCGGCGACGCCAGATCCGGCGCCGCCGGTGCGAGTGAGCACCAACATCGGGGCGGACTCCTCCGCGGTGCCGGTCTCGAAGTTGGTGCGGGTGAAAGCCCACCAGGGCACCTTGCAGAAGGTCACGGTGCGCTCAGGCAAGGCAGTCGTCGCCGGTGAGCTCTCTGGCGACCACACCACCTGGTCGGCCAGCGACCGGCTGGAGCCGG